>JBGPOI010000153.1:0-9493 GCA_041487975.1 Binatia bacterium
ATCAATGACCTGCTTGATCTCGCCCGGATTGAGCGGGCAGAATTCCACATCCATCAAGAACCAGTAGACACGGAAAAGCTTTTACAAGAAATCTGTAGCCAGTGGGAAAAAGTAATCCACGACAAAGGACTGTCCTTCCGACGAGTGGGAGACTGTCCGCTCCCCCGCATTACGACCGATAAGGCTCGTCTGCGCCAGGTTCTTGATAATCTGTTAGGAAACGCCGTGAAATTTACCGTAGCCGGCCACATCGCCGTGGGAGCCAGTGCTCCTGATCATTCTCTGGAAATCTGGGTAGAGGACACAGGCATAGGCATCGACCCGGCGGATCAAGGACGAATTTTTGACGAGTTTCAACAAGTCAAGTCCGGGACTACGCCTCAGTCCGGAGGTGTCGGGTTAGGATTAGCGGTGAGTAAAAAACTGGTGCTCCTCCTGGGAGGAACTCTGACAGTGGAGAGCTTACCAGGCCAGGGAAGCACCTTCACTGTCACGCTCCCCTGGAACACACAAGAACGATCATCGTAGCACCCACGAACCTGTAGCACCAGGAGAAGACCCCGCTACTGCACTCAGCAGATTTTGAGAGAGAGGAGGTGGCCGAAGAGCAGGAGGCTCTTCGGCCGTGGGCAAGGAAGGGAGGAGACAAGAAGAGAAAAACAGGGGGCGTACGGAGGGAGAAGGAAGGACTGTTTTTCTCTTCTGTTATTTTCGACGGATGTAGCAGAAAAAAATTCATTCCGTTTCCTTCACCCTTTCCTACTGCGCCAGTTTGCGCAAACTGGAGGCAAACGTCTCGCAGTAGGCATGCTCATGTGGATACACTACCTGCTGCAACAACGCGTGGAGCCGAGGAAGATTGTAAAACGGCACCGATGGATAGAGGTGGTGCTCCAAGTGATAGTTCACCTGCTTGGGGGAGAAAAAGAACCCTAGGGCCGGATGAATGAAATAGGTCCGGGTCTGTTGGTAGGGGTTGTCCGGGTCCGGCACGTTGCCGTGTTCGATCGCGCCACGAATACGAAAGAAGACCTGCGTGAAGGTACAATACGGCACGAGCCAATAGAGGACAAACAGCAACACCGCACGACTGCCGCCCAAGCATAATCCACCGGCCAGGATCACGCTCCAGAAGAACACGAACGCACGCATATCAGCGATCTGCCGGTACTGCGCCTCGCGTGCCTCGCCGAGAAATCGGCGGTTAAAGTCCCGCGTTACCAGGGGAATATCGATGAAGTATTTCAGGGTCGTCACCACGTTCATACCGCACCCGTCGCGCAGCAACAATCGCAGGAACTTTTTACTGCCGAGCGGGTAACGCGCGTAAATCGCCCGATCGGGATCATCAGCAGTGTGAGTATACTGGTGGTGATACAAATGAATGAATCGCCATTTGGCCAGAGAAATGAATACCGGGAATGCCGCCGTCAGGCGGGCCAGCCAGTCGTTCACCCAGAGCGTGCCCGACAATCGCTTGTGGATACCCTCATGGGTCAGGACCATCAGGGTGTGCTGACGTGAGGAGATCACCGCCACCGCGGCCAGGTAGACGATCGCTCCGAGTACCCCCGAGGAGAGCGGGACGAGCACCGCGCTGGTGTAGACCGTTGCGGCAACCATCAGCCAAACTTCAGCAATGTGGTAGACTGAAGCCAGCACATGGACCCGCGACAAGACCTTGATCGTCTGCCGCAGGTCCGGGGTTTCAGCCAAGAGCGGTTCAGCCGCGCTTTGCATGTGACTAGATTTACACCAGACTCCATTTCTCTGGCAATCCCTCTCAACCCTTGATAATAAGCAAGGATCAAGAAAGGAGAGGCCATGCCACACGCTCAAGTCAACGGAATCAACCTCCATTACGAAATCGTAGGTCAGGGACAACCCCTGTTGCTGATCATGGGCTTAGGAGCACCAGCCGCGGCCTGGGATCCAGTTTTCGTTCAAGAAATGACGAAAACTTACAAAGTCATCACCTACGACAACCGCGGCACCGGGCTCTCTGACAAGCCCAACATGCCCTATTCGATCGCCATGTTTGCCAGCGATGCGGTCGGCCTACTCGATACACTCAATATCCCGCGTGTCCATGTTTTTGGCGTGTCGATGGGCGGGATGATCTCTCAGGAGTTGGGGATTCACTACCCGCAACACGTCGCTAGCCTGGTCATGGGGTGTACCACGCCCGGCGGCAAGCATGCAGTCGTAGCCCCACCGGAGTCGCTGAAAGCGTTGGAAGGTCGGGCCGGCCAGACTCCAGAAGAAGCGGCGCGGGAAGGCTGGAAGCTCTCGTTCTCCGCAGAGTTCATCCGCGAACACCGCTCTGAATTAGAGGCTAACTTGCCGCGCGTGCTCGCGCACGTCACCCCGCGCTTTGCCTATGAGCGCCACTTCCAGGCGACGATGACCCTGCGAGTCTACAAGCAGCTCAAGGAAATCACAGCACCGACGTTGGTGGCGACCGGACGTGACGACGTGTTGATCCCGGCAGCGAACTCTGAGATCCTAGCGCGTGAGATTCCCGGCGCCGAGCTGGCCATCTTCGACAACGCCGGCCACGGCTTCATCACCTCGGCGCGCGAGCCGTTCCTCAAAGTGTTGAAAGGGTTCTTGGCAAGGCAGAGCGTCTAGCAGGCAATACTAAGGGACGGCAAGGTAATCTTGCTCTCGCTGAGGTCTACGACAAAGTTGAACTACTAGGTGATGAAGCGGCGTAGATACTTGCCGACGCCCGTTGATGGCACCGGATCGTCATCCGCTACCCCTTCGGCAGCCGTAGCACCCGCTCGCCGATGATATTGCGCTGGATCTCGCTCGATCCGGCGGCAATGGTGAGCCCGCGTGCGCGCAACGCGCGATAGCCCCAGCGGCCGTTCTCAACCGCGCCAGGCGAGCCGCGCTCAAGCTGTGCATACGGACCGAGTAGCTCGTCCGCGAACATCGCTACCCGCAAGTTGAGTTCGGTCGCGTGCAGTTTGCCAAATGAGCTTTCCGGTCCTGGCACCTTGCCGTTGAGCTGGGCGGTAAGCGAGCGATAGCGGCTGAGCCGTAGGCACAGCGCCTCGATGGCAAACTGCGCCAGCTTCTGGCGCACATAGGGATGCTGCGCGGCGGGTACACCTTCGAACTCAAGATCGCGTGACAAGTCAATCAATTCGTTGATCGTGCGTTCCACCGGATGGCGCGTGCCGCCGGAGACGCGCTCATACATCAGAGTGGCAATCGACACCTGCCAGCCCTGGTTGAGTTCGCCGACCAAGTTCTTCCGCGGTACTCGCACGTTGTCGTAAAAGACTTCGTTGAAATCCGACTCGCCGGTGATCTGCACCAGTGGCCGGATGGTAATCCCAGGCGTGCGCATGTCCACCAGCAGATAGGAGATCCCACGGTGCTTCGGTGCATTAGGATCGGTCCGTACCAGCAACACCTGCATGTGGGCACGATGGGCCAGGCTGGTCCAGACCTTCTGGCCGTTGATGACGAAATCGTCACCGTCAATCACCGCGCGGGTTTGCAACCCAGCCAGGTCTGAGCCGGCGCCGGGTTCAGAGTACCCCTGGCACCAGATCTCCTCGCCGGTGAGCATTTTGGGCAGATAGCGGCGGCGTTGCTCGTCATTCCCCAGGAAGATCAGGGTCGGACCGAGGCGATCGATGGCGAGTTGATTGGCACCATAAAGCGGCAGTCCTAAGCGCAAGACCTCATCTTGATAAATAACCTGCTCAACCAATCCCGCACCCCCACCGCCCCACTCTTTGGGCCAGTGCAGCGCGACGTAGCCAGCTTCGTAAAGACGGCGATGCCATTCTAGCATTCGCTGCCAGCGCGCCTCCCCATCCTCGTCGCGCTCAGAGAGTGGGTCACTGCTGTTACCGAACACCTCTGCGTTATTCCGCTCCAACCAGGTGCGCAGCCGGCTACGAAAGGCTTCTTGCTCAGGGGTATAGCGAAAATCCATGATGCACCTTTCAATAAGGCGAGTCTCGGGCCGGTCCAAAACAAGTCTAGGACAAGTCGAAGGCAAGTCAAAGACAGGGCCGAAGTCGGAGAGATGAGTTCCTAGACTGAGTGACTCTAGACTTGTCTGAGACTGGTTTGAGACTTGTCTGGGACTGGTTTTGTGACCTCTTTACTCTCCTCGTTGTTGTTACGCAAGGAAACTTGCCCCACCAGAAAAACCCCAATCCCAGCCAGGATACCGGCAAGGCTAACGATCTTCGTGAGTGGCTCGGCCAAGCTCATGCTTAGCAGGCATAGGCCGACAGGAGGCAGACTCACGGCAATTACCCCCGGCATTCCGCCCGGTACCCGGTAGGGACGAAGCATCTGCGGTTCTCTGAGACGTAACCACACTAACGCGGCAAACTCCGGGATCAGCGCCAGAGCGTAGAGAAACATATCCAGTTCGAGTAGATCTTGAAAGGAGAATGGAATAAGCGCAGCAACGACCGCGCTGTTAACGAGGACCGCCACCCAGGGAGTTCCATACCGCGGATGCAATGTCGCCAACGGTGCCGGCAGCATACCGCGCACAGCTAGCGCATAGGGAACGCGCGCGGAGGTACAGAGCAGACTATTGAAGAGTCCGAGCGCACTGACCAGTCCGGCGGCAGTCACCCAGGTCCCCAGCCAAGGGCCGCCAATCTGCGCCGCCACTCGAGGAAAGTACCCTTCCTTCCATGCCTCCCACTGCTGGTCCACCCCAACGCCCACCGCTACCGGCAACAGGTACGCCAGCGCCACCAACACAACGGTGGTTGCCAGCGCCCGAGGATAGATGGTCTCAGGTTGCTGCACCTCGCCGGCACAGCAGGCAGCGTTATCCCACCCACAGGTGTTCCACAGCATAGTACTCAGTAACAGTCCCCACTCTACTACTTTCGGCCGGGCTAACCACGCAGAAGGATCCACTTGCCGCACGCCCAAGGATACCAGTGCGATAAATGGAGCCAGGACCAGCACTGTGAAGACGACCGCGCTACGACCAACAAGTTGTGTGCCGCGAATGTTGAGCCCGGCAACGAACACGATCATGCCCACGCCGATCAACCAGCGCTCCACAGGGGACATCCCGCCATGCAGGTAGGCCAGATAGTCGACGAACATCACGGGATACAGCGCATTATCGGCGAAACTACACAGCCAACTCCACCATCCCTCTTGAAATGCCCAAAACCTGCCGAAGGCACGCTGGACCCAGACAACGTAGCCGCCGTCTTCGGGCATGGCCGCCGCCAGTTCCGCTGCCATAAGGGCCGTAGGAAAACTCCACACCCAGGGAATAAGAAGGAGCGCTAGCAACGCAAACAGCGGACCAGCCGCACCAACCGCATCCTCCAGACCATAGGCCCCCCCCGCGACACAGAAAAAGGTCAGGGCTACAAGACTGCGGAAACTTAAAACTCGGGGAGGGGGAATCATCAGAGTCCATGCCGGAAACGCTCCGCTTATTCCGGCCTACCTTCTTTCTCTCTTCATTCAAGTGCAAACCGCTGTAGACTCTTCCTGGACCTGCCTTGGACTTGCCCTAGACTTGTCTTGATTAGCGCGCTATGCCGTGCTTGACGCTCCGGAAGAGCCGCACTAGCATCTCTGTTCATGGTGCCGATTTGATCATTTTCTCCTCAAGGGGAGCACCGATTGTGCCGTTTCTTCATCCACATTCCTCCCGTCGAAAGTCGATCTGTCCATAGACCGGCCTCGTGGTCGGGGAGGACATTACCATGCGGAATAGAGTGAGAAAAGCGGCCTCTCCCTCAATCGTCAGGGGTATACGCTCACATCGCGCAGAGAGGACCGTGACGCTAGCGAAGAAACACTAGAGTGGACGGCTCGCATATGGCAACGACATCAGGCGAAAAACGGCGTGTGAGAGGGGCAAGGATGAACAGCAGGCACGAGGTTTCCCAGAACCACACGCACAGGCAAGCGCAAGACCTCCTCTATCAGCTTGCTCACGACGTGGCCCGCTCGCCCGATGTCCGCTTTGACTTCATCCATCCGGACGACGCAGCGAAAGTGCTGAAGGCTTTCACCAATTTGGTAAGAAATCCCGATGCCGCGCGCGACCCGCAGTCTGTTCGCTTCCGCTCCCGCCACAAGGATGGTTCGTGGCGCGCTCTGGAAGCCGTCGGCACTAATCTGCTCGATAATCCCACCCTGGCAGGGATCGCCCTCAACTCCCGCGCTATCACGGCGCGCAAGCAGGCAGAGGACGTGTTGCAGCAGGAACGCAACTTCGCCTCCACCATCCTGAATACCGTTGGCGCCTTGGTCGTCGTGCTCGACCAGCAAGGCTGCATCGTGCGCTTCAATCACGCCTGCGAGCAGACCACCGGATACTCATTCGCCGAGGTGCAAGGCAAGCCGTTCTGGGATCTGTTGCTCACGCCCGAAGAGCGCGAACCGGTCAGAGCCAGCTTCAAGAAGTTGCGCGCCAGCGAGTTTCCTACCGAGTACGAAAACTCCTGGGTCGCTAAGGACGGCACCCGCCGTCTTATTGCTTGGGTCAATGCCGTCCTTCTCGATGAAGCCGGAGCGGTAACCCATATCATCAGCACCGGTCTCGATATCACCGCGCGAAAACACGCCGAGGCGCTGCTCAAAGAAGAAGGAGAAGTCACCGCTGCCCTGGCGCGGGTGGGACAGGAGATGATCTCATCCCTCGACACACCAGTCATCTTGGAGCGACTCTGTCGCCTTACCGCCGAGGTGCTGGAGTGTGACTACAGCCACACCCTGTTGTGGCAGCCGACGGAAGACGCTTATGTCGTGGTGGCCGGCTACGGTGAGACCCCCGAGCAGGCAGAAGCGCGGCGAGCCTTGAAGATGCCTCGCCCGATGCTTTCGCGCCTGCTGGCTCGCCTGAAAAAAGAGGAGGTGATCGAATGCGAGGTCGAAGCCGCGCGCGACTCACTAACAAAAAGTTTTTCACGAAAGTTGCATCTCACAACGACGCTGTGGGTGCCGCTTCGGAAGGGCAGTGAAATCATTGGCATGCAGAGCGCCAGCCACCGCGGCGCCAAGCGGTTCAGCCGGCGCCATAAACGCATCGCCCGTGGCATCTCCCAGATTGCTTCTCTCGCCCTGGGCAAGGCCAAACTCTTTGAGGAACTGAGGCGCGCCAACCGCCTCAAGGAAGACTTTGTCAGCTCGATGTCGCACGAAATACGCACCCCGCTCAACATCATTATGGGCTATAATGAATTACTGCGCGAAGGAACCTTCGGTGCTTTGACTGCCGAGCAAATTCACGCGCTGCAGCGGATCGACAAAAGCGCCGAAGAATTGCTCGACCTCGTCAATGCCACGCTCGGTTTCAGTCGCCTGCAAAGTCAGCGATCTCCTGTCTCTGTCAGAGAGGTGAGGGTGGCAGAGCTCTTGGCCGAACTGGAAGTCGATGCTCACCATCTCAACCGCAAATCGAGTGTCAGGCTGGAGTGGCAACCGACTCCTGCCCTTCCCTCGCTGCACACCGACCCGGTCAAACTCAAGATGGTGCTGAAAAATCTGCTCACCAATGCCCGCAAATTCACCGAGGAGGGCGTGATCACCGTTGCCGCCCTTCCACAGGGGTCAGGGATAGAATTCCACGTGAGTGATACCGGCATCGGCATTGCCCCGGAAGCCTTACCCTTCATCTTCGAACCCTTTCGCCAGGTGGACAGCTCCCTCACTCGCCGCCACGGCGGTGTCGGGTTGGGACTGTATATCGTGCGGCAATTGCTGAATCTGCTGGGGGGTACGGTGTCGGTGGAGAGCATGTTAGGGAAAGGCTCGACCTTCCGCGTGTGGCTTCCCTTACACCCCCGACAATAGCTCCCCCATCAACCAACCAGAAAGAAGACGACAGGTATGCTGAGTTTCCAACCCACCGAAGAGCAACAGTTAATCCGCGAGACCGTCGCTAGCTTCGCCCGGGAACAACTCCGCCCCGCGGCGCGAGACGCTGATGAGACCGGCCAGATTCCCGGCGCGCTGGTGCAGCAGGCATGGGAACTCGGTCTGGTGCAAAGTACCATTCCAGAGGCGTTTGGTGGCGCAGGTGAAAGTTCGTCCGCACTGACCGGCGCTTTGGTATGCGAGGAACTGGCTTGGGGTGATCTGTCGATCGCCTTGCATATCCTGGCTCCCTGGCTGGTTACCCAGCCGCTCCTCATCGTGGGCAGCGATGAGCAAAAACAGCAGGTGCTCCCCGCCTACGTTGGCGGAGAATTCAGCGCCGGCACGGCGGCGGTAATGGAGCCGCGTTTCGCTTTCGATATCAACGAACTCGCCACAACTGCTACCCGTGACAACGGTGACTTCGTGCTGAACGGCGCCAAATGCTTTGTCCCGCTTGCCGCCGAAGCACAACACCTCTTGGTGTACGCCCGTGCCGACGACGGGCTCAACGCTTTCCTCGTGCCGCAAGGATTGCCTGGCCTAGTCGTGGCGGAACGCGAGAAGAACATGGGGCTTAAAGCGGTCGCCACGTACGAACTCACGTTGGCAAACTGCCGCGTGCCTGCCACAGCGCGGCTGAGCGGCAATCTCTCGACCCTGTTGAATCGCTCGCGCGTGGCTTTGGCGGCCCTCGCCGTCGGCGTGGCGCGGGCCGCCTTCGAGTACGCGCGTGACTACGCCAAGGAGCGGCGCGCTTTCGGTACCGCCATCGCGCAAAAACAGGCGATCGCTTTTATGCTTGCCGAGATGGCGACAGAGATCGACGCGACCCGTTTGCTGACCTGGGAGGCCGCCTGGAAGATCGACGCCGGGCAAGACGTGCCCCTCGGACCGCTTTCAGCCGCCACGCGCGAGGCGTGCCTGGCAAAAAACTACGCCGCGAATATGGTGCTCAAGGTAACCGACAACGCCGTGCAAATCCTCGGCGGGCACGGCTATATCCGCGACCATCCGGTGGAGTTGTGGCTGCGCAATGGCCGCGGGTTCGCTACGTTCGAAGGATTGGCGATGGTGTAAATGAGTGATGAGTGATGAGCAACGAGGACTGAGGACTGAGTCATTAAGTTGTTAAATCATTGAGTCATTGCTTTCACTCAGTCCTCAGCATTCATACCTCAGCACTTTTTCGGAGGCTTCTCATGATTGATTTTTCCCTCTCCCCGGAAACCGAAAACACCCGGAACATGATCCACATGATGGCCGAGGGCACCATGCGTCCGATCGCGCGCGAGTATGACGAGCGCGAGCACGAGAAGCCGATGGAATGGCTTCACATGATGTGGAACGCTTCCAAAGGGCTGGTCAGCCTCGGCGAGAGCGAAAAAAAACCGGCCAAAGGCGAGCGGAAACCATCCGAGCGGCAGTTGCGCACGGCTGTCCTCATCGAGGAACTCTCGTGGGGAGACGCAGGGTTGTATCTCAGCATCCCCAATTCCGGTCTCGGCGGCGCGGCGGTGATGGCCGCCGGCACTGTGGAGCAGCGCGAGCGCTTTCTGGCACGCTTTCGCGCTGGCGAGCCGAAGTGGGGCGCTATGGCTATCACCGAACC
>JBGPOI010000154.1:0-9482 GCA_041487975.1 Binatia bacterium
CGTCCCCGTGCCAAGAACGCGTAGTGTCGTGCGCTGCTCACGCACGCGCGGGACAACCAGCTCCCGTTTCGGTTGGTGTGGTTCGCCGTGTGCTTCGCCAGTGCGGAAAACCTCAGGGTCAGTAAACGCGCACTGGAACGAGACTTTCTCTGCCCCCTCAAGACCAAGCGCAAAGTGGCCTTGAGTCTAGAAGAGCAGGTACAAGGACGCGATCCTAGAGTGGACACGCTTGAGTGAGCAGAGCACGGCCGCAGGGAAATCTCCCGAGCAGGAGTGGATTGCCCGCGGTTGCTGGCCACGCAAGTCTTCACCAACGCGGAGGGGAGCACGGGCATTCTCTAGCTAGTCTCGCGCGCGACCCCCTGTGCTTTCCACGCCCTCACCACCAACTACCACAGACGGTGGCAAGGGGAGTGTTCTCACCAGTCGCTCACCCACAACGTCGCGTTGGAGAAATCCCCAAGCCAAACGGCAACGCCCCAGACGAACCATTTCTTTGCCGCGCTGTGCGGCTTTATCAAACTGGAACGGCGGCGAGTGGAGCCCCAGCTCAACCCCTTCGCGCTGAAGTCTAAGCTGTCTCTCACCGCTTTACCCTCGGCCTTCTTTGCTTTGCGGCAACTGAGCCCCCCTCAGCTGGCCGCGTAAGGTGAGCTACCAACAGTCGCGTATCGAAGTGCGCCCGCGGCCGTTCAAGAGCTTCAAGGGCCGTCGCTACATGGTTTGCATGTCCCCTGAGTCTTTCTCAGTCGCCGCCGCGTTAGGCCTGGGGGCAATGATGTTCACCCAGACGAGCTGGGAGAAAGCCGCTCCGTTACTCGATGCTTATCGTGCTGAGTACCGCCAGCACAACAACGGCGAGGACGCGCCGCCGCTCAGCATCGTAGACTTTGTCTCCTGTCACCCGGACCGGAACAAGGCTGGGGAAATCGCCCGCCGCCACATCGTCGGCTATTACTGGGATCTGATGGAACATTACGAAATGACAGGCTCCCATTTTGCCGATACCGGCAAGGCGTACCAGCACTATGCTAAGGCAGCCGAGGTGCTTAACGCCGTAGGCCACGAGGCGGCCATTGAGGAATTCCTGGCGTCGAATCTGTGGGGCACGCCCGAGATGCTGGCGGCGAAGCTGCGCAGGCGGCGAGAACTTATTGGCGATTTTGAAGTCAACGGTGTCTTCACCTACCAGAGCATCCCGTACGAGCAAGTGGAACAGTGCATGCGTTTGTTCGCCAAGGAAGTCGCCCCGGAGGTCAAGAGCTGGCAACCGCAAGCCCGTCCTCGGCCAGTAGCTGAGTCCCCGTCAGTAGCAGCTGTTGCCGCAAAGTAAAAAAGACATTGCCGCGGCAGTGTGATCGCTCGCTCTTGTCCGAGGTCATGAGCAAGAGCGATCCTGTCGGGGGAGGAATAGGGGGGAGGAATAGGGTCAGGTCTTGCACTCACACATCTTTCCAGTGTGACCGCCTGAACAGCGCCACAGTTCGTCAAATATTGCAAGGCAAGACCTGACCCTTTCCCCACTTTTCATGGTCGAAATCTTCCCGCCATCGGTCCAGGCTTCCTCGCCCAACGTTTCTTTTAGGCGACCTCGAACAGGCCAGCTGCCCCCATGCCACCGCCGACGCACATGGTGATGACCACGTAGCGGGCACTGCGTCGCTTGCCCTCAATCAGGGCATGTCCGACCATGCGCGTCCCACTCATGCCGTACGGGTGGCCGATCGAGATGGCACCGCCGTTGACGTTCAGCCGTTCGTTGGGAATCCCCAGCCGGTCGCGACAGTAGATCACCTGACAGGCGAAGGCCTCATTCAGCTCCCAGAGGTCGATATCCTCCATGCGCAGGCCGTTGCGCTGCAGGAGCTTGGGAATCGCAAAGACCGGCCCGATCCCCATCTCGTCAGGCTCGCAGCCGGCGACCGCCATGCCGCGATAGATCCCTAAAGGCTGCAGGCCACGCTGCTCGGCCTGCTTCCGCTCCATCAGCACGCACGCCGCGACACCGTCGGAAAGCTGGCTCGCATTGCCAGCCGTGATAAATCCCCCCGACCCCATGACGGGCGGCAGCGCCGCCAAGCCCGACAAGGTCGTGCTGGGCCGGTTACACTCATCTCGGTCGAGCGTGATCCCCTTCCGTGTCGTCTCGCCGGTCGCCTTGTCTTGGAACACCTTGGTCACGGTGTACGGGATGATCTCGTCGTCGAAACGTCCCGCCTGCTGCGCCTCGGCGGTCCGCTGCTGACTCTGCAGCGAGTACTCGTCCTGCGCCTCGCGCGAGATTCCATAGCGCTTCGAGACGACCTCGGCCGTGTCGATCATCGCCATGTAGAGCGCTGGCGCCTGCTTGAGGGCGCTGGCGTCTTCCTTCCGGTATACGTTCTGGTGCTCGTTCTGCACCAGGCTAATGGACTCCAGGCCACCGGCGACGACGGTCTGCATCCCATCAACGACAATCTGCTTCGCCGCCATCGAGACGCTCATCAGGCCCGAGGAGCACTGGCGATCTATAGTCTGGCCGGAGATGCTCACCGGGAGCCCTGCGGCGACGACACATTGCCGCGCCACATTGAAGCCCTGCGTCCCTTCCTGCAGCGCGGCCCCCATGATGAAATCGTCGATCTCGCCGGGCTCCAGGCCCGCTCGTTTGACCACTTCCTTGATCACCGGAGCGGCCAGGGTCGGCGCCGTGGTATCGTTGAATGCCCCGCGGTACGCCTTACCGATAGGTGTCCGGGCGGTGGATACGATGACAGCTTCTCTCATAAAAACTCCTCTCAGGCGCCGACCGACGCCGTGCGCTTCGCCTCGTCCGCCGCAGTGGGGCCCTCGACTTTGTAGAGCTTCTGCCCGTTGCCCCAGAGGATCTTGCGGCGCACCTCCTCACTACAGTCTGACAAACCGCCTTGGATCCGCTCATGCACCTCTTTGCCGTAGAGCGAGGTCGGGTGGGGAAAGTCGGTCTCAAAGAGGATGTTATCGACGCCCACCTTGTCGATCAGGCGCCGCGGCGCGGTCTGCTCGAACCAGTAGCAGGCGTACACATTACGGGCGAAATACTCTGACGGGAGCATGTCGAATTCCGGCCGTTCCTCCGACACCCGGTTGTCCTTGAACTGGTAATCCAGCGCTTCGAGCACGAACGGGATCCACCCGATGCCACTCTCCACCGAGACAAACTTAATCTGAGGATAGCGGGCCAGCACCCCCGACATCAGCAGGTCGTTCAACTGAATGCCGTTGTGCAGGAAGACGTTGACCGACAACTCGGTAAACGTGGCCATGCGACCATAGGCGGCCACCTTCTCGCGTTGCAGACCGCCCTCCATGTTGCCGGAGCCGATATGGAAGCTGATCGGTAGATCAAGTTCAACGGCCACCTCCCACAACGGATTCCAATGTGGGTCGCCCAGCAGTGGCTGCCCGAAGGATTGTGGCGCCCCTGTGAACAGAATACCCTTGTGGCCCATTGCGGCGCAGCGCCGTACTTCGCGCACCGCGGCGGCGACATCCCAGAACGGCGTCGAGGTGATTGGCAACAGCCGGCGCGCATCAGCCGAGGCCCACTCCGTCTGCCAGTCGTTATAGACTTGCACGCAGGTGAGCATCAGTTCGGGATCGCCCAACTTCAGGAACTGCTGAGCGCCGAACCCCCCCACGTTTGGATACATGACCATCACCCAGATGCCCATCTGATCCATGTATTTGAGACGCGCCTTAGCGTCGTATGCGCCCGGATGCATCTCCTCATAGGTCTTGGGCCAGTTCATCATATCGCCCACACCGGCGGTGGCGCTCAGCCCCGGGTTCGCAATGCGCTTATCCCCGAGGTACCACCACAGGCGTCCCCGGGCGTCAGTGTCGACTCGCGGCACCGCGTCGCGCATCCGTGCGGGCACTCGACTGGTCCAGAGGTCGGGCGTTTCAGTAACATGGGTGTCTACGTCAATGATCGTGTAGCCGCTCATAGCACTCCTCCTGTGACTAACAGTCTTAACAGTTCCATCGGGCCTAAACCCTAACGGACTTTTTGGCTGCACTGTAGCACCATATTTATCCGCCCGCCTAGAGGGGCTGGACGGGGGAGGCAATTGGCTACGCTCAAGAGTACATCACAATTTCTTGGTCATCACGTGGTCAAACTTCCTCTGTCCTTCTGTAGAGACGGGGAGGCGAGGGAACTGCCGAACGGTATAAGAGAACCCAGTGTGTTGCAGCGGTGTACGAATGGTTTGCCTTGCGGGTTAGGGAGCTGCCTGCCCCAATGAATCGTGTTACTTGTCAGTCAACTATTAGTCTGTGAGGAGGCCCTATGGATATCGGTAAAGTAGGCATTTGGTTTTTCCTCGACGCAATGACGGCGCCGGAAAGCGCCCAGTTTGCCCAGACGGTCGAGAAGGCGGGCTACAAAGTACTCTGGGTCCCGGAGGCGGTCGGTCGCGAGCCGTTCGCGCATGCGACGTATCTGTTGGATCACACTGAGAGTCTCTCCATCGCAACCGGGATCGCGAATATCTGGGCGCGCGATGCGATTACGATGGCGGCAGCATCGAAAACCGTCGCGGAACTCTCCGGCGGACGCTTCGTGCTCGGCATCGGCGTGAGTCATAAGCCCTTGGTGTCGAACCTTCGCGGTCACAGCTATGACAAGCCGTATAGCTACATGAAGGAGTATCTTCCGAAGATGAAGAGTGCGCTCTATCGGGCGCCCGAGCCGAAAGAGGAAGTGCCCATTGTCATCGCCGCGCTGCATCCCAAGATGCTCGCGCTATCGGCGGCGCAGACCCGCGGTACGCACACGTATTTCGTCCCGCCGGAGCATACAGCGAAAGCTCGCGCGCAAATCGGCCCCGAGCCCTGGATCTGTGCGGCACAGGCGGTGATTCTCGAACGTGATGCGACCAAAGCCCGCGCGGCAGCGCGCCAATATATGAAGACGTACGTCCCACGGCTGCCGAACTATACGAACAACTTGAAGGCCCTGGGCTATCCGGACGCCGATTTTGCGAATGGCTGTAGCGACCGCCTGGTTGACGATATCGTGGCCTGGGGCAGTGAAGATAAGATTCGCGACCGCATCGAGGCGCATCTGAAAGCTGGCGCCACGCACGTCTGCATTTTACCGATCCGCGCGGACAACGAATCGCTTCCGGACCTGCGTGCTCTCGAAGCATTCGCGCCGCGCTAAGAGCACGTCTGCAAACTGCGCGTACCGAGTCATTGCGAGCGGAGCGAAGCAATCTCAGAGATGGCCACGGCTTCGCCTCGCAATGACACTTGCCCTCCAGTTTTCAGACAACGAGGCGAAAGCGAACGCCACAGATGTGGACAAGATCCTCAGAGAGACGACGCCCACGACGCTCGGCGGCAGCGAGCAAACGCGAGTGGTTCGCGACCACGAGATCCACGCCGCCGAGTCCCTCACCGCGGCTATCGGTATCTTTGACGAAGCGAATGCCGGCGTTATCGAGGCGCAGGCTCGGCTGCCCCGCTGCGTCCGCCTCCACTGGCAGCTCTACGATCTTTCCCCAACGGGCGGCGAGGTCCGCGGGATCGGGGGTCTGAATCTCCGCTGCGGCGATGCCGCGTACGACGTCGGTGCGGGCGGCGGAGTGCCAATTCCGGCCCGCGGGAAGCCAGGGGCCGTCGAGTTTTTCGCCGCCGATCTGTTCATCGATTTCGAGAAGGCAGCCGCCGGTATCGCGCGGGTGGAGCTGCATGATGCGAAATTCCGGCTCATCGTGCTCCAATGCCTTGCGGATGCCGAGCTCTGCCGCATGGCGTTTACGGGGCGCGTGGTCATCGCACTGGAGGATGACTATGTAGCCGCCATCACCACCACGCCGGTCGAGGTAGCGTCCTCCGGCAGTGCCTGCGCGAATCGGCGCCACCACTTCGAGAAATTGATTGCCCACCGGGAACACCGCGTTCTCCAGCCCGAAGGCTGCGACTTCCGGGTCGCGATAGGCGACCTCAAGGCCGAAAACATCGCGAATCTCATCGACAACGGGGGCGAGTTCCCGTGCAATCAAGGCAATCTGTCGCATCCGCAGCCACATAGAATATCCTCCTGTGTGTGAGCACCCCGCGAACCGGGGCTTACGTTTCTTCCTCTTCTTGCAGCCCAAAAACTAGGGAAGGTCCAATCCTCGGAAAGGTGAAGACTAGCATGGGGTGAGCGAAAATCCTATGAGAGTTCCCCTCCTAGCGTTTGGTTTTACCCACCTTCGATTGACACGTTGCGTGGTAAATCCTAGGCTACCTGCGGGCTCATTTCGAGGGAGGAAGACAGTCGTATGGCTCTAACATTTCGCCAACTTCACCCGTACTTCGTCGCTGAGGTCAGCCCAGTTGACCTGCGCCAGGTGTATGATCGAGAAACACTTTCGCAGTTGCGGGCGGGTATGGACGCATACACCGTCCTCGTGGTCCGCAATCAGCCATTTACCGATGACGAACAGCTCGCGTTTGCGCAGCGCTTCGACGGCCAGTTGCACACGAAGACGGGGATCAGCGCCCTGAAAAAGAGCCGACTAGGGAACGAGGCGCTCGGCGACATCTCGAACCTCGACGAGAACGGCGAGATCCTGCAGTCCGATGATCGCCGGCGCATGTACGGGCTGGGGAATCGTTTGTGGCATACCGACGCCTCGTTCCAAGATCCGCCGGGCCGCTACTCGCTGCTCTCTGCAAAGATTATCCCTCCGGTTGGGGCGGAGACGGAGTTTGCCGACATGCGAGCGGCGTACGACGCCCTGTCCCCGGAAATGAAAGCGCAGCTTGAGGGGCTCCGCGTCCACCACTCAATCGCGCACTCACGGCAGACGCTCGGGTTTGAGTTCTCCCAAGAGGAACAAGAGATCTTGAAGGGCGCGATTCATCCGCTCATCCGCACGCTGCCGCGCTCGCAGCGCAAGGCGCTCTACGTCGCGTCGCATGCGTCACGAATCATTGACTGGCCGGTCCCCGAGGGGCGGTTACTCCTGCGTGAGCTAATGGAGCATGCCACCCAACCGGAGTTCGTTTACCGCCACGTGTGGCGCGAAGGCGATCTGGTGATTTGGGACAACCGTGCCACGATGCACCGGGCACGGCCCTTCGACGACGCGACGTATCGCCGCGAACTGCGTCGCGTGACAACCCTCGATATCGAGCCGCCGGCAGTCGTCGCGAGTGGCTCCTGACGAATGATGAAACCTCGCAAACACAGAGACGACTCTTCTGTAGATTCACTTCGCACCTTGGCTGGCGTCAAGATAAGGGGCCAGTCGCCCGAAGACCTACGGGGTTCTCTGGCTCCTTTGCTGGTCTCCCGCTATAGTAAAGGCAGACAGGAGAGCCTATGGCGACTGCGGCAGTGACCAATATCGTGAAGCAGATCAAGAAGCTGTCCCCGAGCGAACAACAGGAGTTGCGCGCCGTCTTAGATTCTCTCCTCGCTCCCGCGCCTTCCCTGACCGAGGAGGAGTTCCATCAACGGTTGGCCGCCGAGGGCCGGCTCAGCGTCCCCTCGCCCGCGGCTCGCTCCCGCGCTGCTCGCCGCTCCTTCAAGCCCGTACCGGTAAGAGGCAAGCCCGTTTCGGAAACGATCATTGAGGAGCGCCGCTAGGTGGCGGCGTACTTCTTCGACAGCAGCGCCCTGGTCAAACGGTACGTGGTCGAATCAGGCACACAGTGGGTACGTGGCCTCTGTGACCCCGCGGCAGGCCACACCCTCTACATTGCCCGTATTACCGGCGCCGAAGTGATCGCCGCTCTGGCCCGGCGTACCCGGACGGGAAGTCTCACGCAGAGCGCTGCCCAGAGTGCGATGGCCGCGTTTCGGAGTGACTTCGGCGGTGTCTACCTTGTTTCCGAGTTGACCCTCGCACTCGTTGAGCGAGCGATGGACTTGGCGCAAGCGTATGGACTCCGCGGCTATGACGCCGTGCAGCTTGCCGCCTCTTTGGATGTGAATGCTGAACGGCGCGGGTATGGGCTTCCTCCGCTCACCCTGGCCTCAGCCGACACAGATCTCAATCAGGCAGCGACAGCGGAAGGGTTAGCCGTCGAAGATCCTAACGATCATCCCTGAAAAGCCCTGCGTCTGGACGCGCCCACGTGCAGGGCTACCGGAAACGGTGGACGAGTTTATCGCTCATTGGCAAACTACGCGTGAGCTAACCTCTCGCGGCATTGTCGAAGTCATCTCGGAGGAGACGCCATGATTCATAATGACGTCGAACTCAAAGCAACTCAGGAACGTATTGTCCTGTTTGAGGGTTGGGTCGCGCAGTTCCGCGTGACGATCCCGCCGGGGGGATTTAAGCTCATGGCTGGTGCGTATCTGGCAGAGATCGAGAAGATGCACGCCGAAGTGATGGAATATCTCCGCCGCCACGCCAGCGAGCCTGCGCCTGCCGAAGCCGCCTAAACGAAGCGGCTCATGTGACCGCCGCCCCCAAGCGATCCAACCTCCAAAACCGCTTCTCGTCTTGCTTTGCTCCTGGCTCTGGACCATACTCGGTGACATTGCTTCTCTCTGGGTGCGAAAGAGGGCCAACGGCGATGACAACGGTATCGACAGCAGACCCCCAATTCCAATCGGCTATTCAGGCGTGCGCGGTGGCTTTGCATAAGATGGCTGACTACGAACTCGATCCTCCCTTGCACAGACGGATACACGAATTGGGCGAGCGGAAGGAATTTCTCACTTCGGCAGAACATGAGGAATTACTCGCCCTTGTCGATTTCGTGCACAAGCGCACGAGCGAGAAACAGGAAGCCCAAACGGCTTTGGCTCGGCTACGCACAGCGATCCCCGGCGTATTGCCCGACCGATGAGCACGGTATCTGAACAGTTCCGGGACGCAGGTGAGCGACGGTGGGGCGGCTCTAGATGAACCATCCTGACCTCGTGAGCATCCGCCGCCTGTTGGCCGAGCTGGGCATCTCATGGCAGGCGGAAACCTGAAAACAGGGGGGCGGGCTTGATCATCATGTCTGCCCTCACCTTAGTCCTGAGTTGAAAAGTGCGGTCTTTTCTCCTCGCCGCATATCGTGTCATCAGCGGGTAGTAATCGGGGTCACGTCTTGAATTATGGATTTTCTTTTCCGTTCCCAACATGATATTTCAAGACCTGACCCCACTCTACTACTCTACTCTATCACTCTACTACTCTATGATATAATAATTCTCGCAATTTGACACGTTATGGAAGACAAGCAGTTGGAAGCATTGATGGCTGAACACGAGCGCGTCTCGGCAGGTATACGCCATTGGCTTACCGAGAATGATAAAGTTGCAACTCTTTGGATAACTTCTATGCTTGTGGCCTTTGGCCTCGGCCTTAAGGATAATACAGGACTTACGCTTGAGGGCAAAAAATAGCCTTTTACGGTCATGATTACCAAGAAGCAGTACGTCGAGTATCTGGTAAGCACGCCGAAGAACTGTACGTGTACCTACCTGGCCGAGCACTTGGAAGACGTGAGCCACGACG
>JBGPOI010000155.1:0-9439 GCA_041487975.1 Binatia bacterium
GAGCGGTTGCTTCTTGTCGAATCGTTGAAGTTCCTTGAGGCTCACCACGATGTCCGCCTGGAGGGTGTCCACGAAGTGTTCCACATGTTCTATCTCCTGCGTAAGCGTACGATGGACCGCGTCGGACCGCGGTCCATCAGCTTCCTCACAGTGCGCTACGTATGCCTCGATGGTCGCGGTATGCGCCTGGAGAAACTCTTTCAGTGCCCGGGTGAGGGAAGCACACAGCCCCTTGAGCGTAAGGCCACGAAGGGGAGGGTCCAGTTCAAAGGGAGTAAAGGACATAGGAATTTCCTCCTGTCGGCTCTTATCGGCAGAATCGCCGCAAAAATTACCACCGGCAGAAGAGGGAGGCGGGGAAGAAGTGACACAACCTAATTCTTATTTCTATGGACAGGGAAATACTTATCGATGATTTCGCGATTCGCTCGTTTCGCGATATAGGGGACTCTGACTATATCTCTGCCCGCATGGCGTACAGGGCACGGTTATATCCGCAATTCCTCTGGGCAGGGCTCCAAACCATCGAAAAGTACTTGAAGTGTATCCTGCTCCTGAACCGTATTCCGGCAACGAAGGTACTACATGATTTGGATGCTGCACTTCAGTTATTGAAGAAGCACGCTCCGTTTGAAGTCCGCCTCAGCAAGCCAAGCCTTCAACTTATTGAGCATCTCGATATCTATGGGCGATTTCGTTATCTCGAAACGCCTTTCCATCTTATGGGTCCAGAGATAGCAAAGCTCGATATGGCCGCTTGGGAGATTCGACGCTATTGCACGCCGCTCAACTACGACCTTACGCTTCCGGACGGCACTGAAAGGCCGATGCTGCAGACGGAGTTAAAGAATATCGAGAGCAGTGAAAAACGCCCTCCCCAGAAATTCAATTTACTGGGAGGTACACTTGAAAAAATTCTCGCGGATAAGAAGCATCCCGCTCGCGAAGCGCTCATATGGCAAAATCTTCATTTCGGTTCCCGCATGAGAAAACGCGCGAGGATACCGAACGCCTTCCACGCGACTAATTCACCGCTGTCACTATATCCCGAAATATTGGATGAGGTGTTGAAGTACATCTACTTGCCAAAAGACGTCAGAGCCGCGTACCGTGCGGAGCTTATTCCCTCATCCAAGCAGACATGCCAGCCGAGCTAGAAGCCTTGGCCAAAAGCGAAGTGGATCCGCTCCCTGCAGCCGCGTTACTGTCCCGCCTCATCCAACTATTGAAGTGAAGAGCGAAGCAGCGCTCCCTTACTGGGACCGATCCGAAGAGTCCCGCGGCTGCCAGCGAGTGAGCAACTTCTCGGCTTTCAATTGCTGCACTTCCTGTTCGCTTTCTTGCCAAGCCTTCAGCAGCGGGTAGGCGACCAAATAGTAAATGTGAGGGCTCGCCTTGAGTAGAAGCTCACAGCGCTCCTTAAACTCATCAGTCAAGGCAAACTTCCGCGGCTCTCGTTTGTCCCAGGGGAGCCCGCCTGTATCTTTCTCTGGCATTCGTACAATCCTTCTGTCGGCGAGAGATGTATTCTTCTCACGATCAAGTAAGGCCGAGAAGTAAAAGTTGCGCCTCGCTGCTGGCTTTAATTTGTACCTGCTTCATCACAGAAAAGAGCAACTCGCGCAGGATCGGCTCCACCCCGGTCGTGTCAATCTGTATCGTCGCATCTCCGGAGTTCAGCCGATCGGTGACCGCATTGAGGTAGGCAATCTGCGCGTCAGTGAGTTGTTTTTGCAGATCAAACTCTTGCTGCTGGCGTCTGTTCTGATCCTCCAGCAAATGTTCAAGCTCGCTTGCCTTGGCCCCGCTCTGGACGTTAGCAAAGGCCTTGGCCAGTTCCACGATACCCTGCTCCGTGGCCTTAATCCCCTCATCTACTGACTGAAATGCGGCCTTGAGCAGTTCCGTGCCCTGCTGAATCTGGGCGATGGCGATGTCAGCGTTGAGCTTAAACACCAGATTGCGGTCTTGCTGCTCGATTTTAGCCCAGGCGAGATCAAACTCGTTGGCCTGCTTTTCCGCCTTCAGCGTCTCCGCGAACGTCTTAGAGAGCGCGAGGGCGGTCTTGTCAGCAGCGGCTACGGCCGCATCGCCGGCGAGACTAATAGCTAATGACTGATTGTGCCATTCCACATTTGTCGCATCGAGAGCTTGCCCCACATGATCTTGAGCAGTCACTACCTTCACACCGAAATCTTGCACCGCATTCCCAGAGATATCCGCAAATTCGGTGATAGTGACCTTAGACTCTTGCAGGCGGGCGTCGAGATTCGTGAGAGAGCCGTGCAGGACATCGATTCCCGCTTTAGCGAGCTTTTCCAGCTCGCTGCGAGCAGTAGGCATCCCCGTGAAAAATTCCACCAGGCGGTCAGTGGCGGCCTTCATCTTGCTCGCTTAGTGCTCCGTTTCATAAATGATGACCGGGTTATGCTGCCTCCTCTAGGCAGGTGAAGTGAGCCTCTGCGAGGGCCAGGTGCCGGGTCTCGATCTTTGCTAACAATGCTGTCAGTTTGCTGCGGTCAAACTTCCACTGAAAAGGTATTGGGCTTTGGTTGGAAAGCTCCTCGTACAAGGCCAGCCGGAGCCGGACCGCTTCCAAATCGGCAAAGTCATTGGGTGTCAGCACCTTCCGTTGGATGATTGAGAAGTAGATTTCGACTTGATTGAGCCAACTAGCGTGGACTGGGGTATGGACCAGAATGATACGGGAATCGACCTGATGCAGCCGCGTCTTCGCGGCTTCGCCGCGATGCGACGAGCCATTGTCCACGATCCAGAACAGCCGGTCGCCGGACCGATACGGTTCCTCGGCCAGCACTTGATTGACCAGCCGGCCAAAGGGTTCGATGCCAGTCGTCGGCTCACACCGTCCCATCACGTAGCCGCGGCGCACGTCCCACGCGGCCAGATATTGCAGCGCGCCACCGCGCTCGTATTCGTTCTCAATGTAGGCCGGTCGGCCCGGCGCGGGAGGGAGGGAGGAATGGCAGCGGAGGCGGGCCTGGATGCTGGTCTTTTCATCAGCACTGAGGATGTGGTCCTTGAAGCCGAGGGGGTGGCCTTGCCAGAGGCCCGCATAGAGGTCCAGAATCGGCCCGGCCTTCGCGGCAAAGTCGGGATCACGCGGAAAGATCCAGTACTTGTACCGCCACGGCTTGAGGGCATCGGTAGCCAGAATCCGCCACACCGTGCTCCGACTGATCGGTTTGCCCAAGGCTTTGCGAGCTCGGGCGGTGATGTCGGCCAGGGACTGCCGACTCAAGGGTTGCTGGGTTTCTGCGACCAGTTCACAGGCGATCGCCTTGACCAGCGCGTGGTCCAGCGGGGGAAAAATCCGCCTTACGGCCCCGTCCCGGCATGTCTTCCAGGGAAAAGTCCCCCGTGGCCCACCGGCGGCGCCACCGTTGCACCGACCGCAAATGCAACTGCACCCGTTCGGCTGCCTTGCCGTTGGACACAAACGGTTGGTGCTGCAAGAGCAGCACCAGTGTGGCCCGTTGCCACAACTGGTACTGACCGGTCCTTTGCCGGGCAACCTTTTCAGCCTGCTCCAAGAAAGTCGCGGGGAACTCAGGGCGGTAGCTCGGTAAGGGACCACGCATGGGAGACATCCTTTGGCGAAAGGGATTTCGGCGACCATCAAAATGCCTCTCATTTTAGCAACACATCAAGCCCGAAAACCATGACACTATTTTTGAAACGCAGCACTAAGCCAGCGGCGGAGTCTGCCGCTGTTTTTTGAGCCTCTGAGACATCACCCATGTCCCTATGCAATTCCCGTACGGCGAGTGAGAGTTCTCCGGTTGGCAGGACCGCAAGTTCTGTTTTTTCCTTCCATCACCACAATCGCGGTGCCGCCTCCCCGCGGCGAGAAGAAAACTTTGCAAGAACAGCCTATCGCGCCAGAGTGCCCGCGACTCTATCCCCGATTCGCGAACAATAGTCCGGAGCGCCTTTTGACCCTTCGGATTTTTCCTTAATGATAGGGGCCATTGCTCTGCCAGCCAGTAAGTAATCTTCAGACGTTTACCTGCTACCGGTCCAAGCTGAGGGTCAAGAAAAGAGACAGCTTCCGCCAGGTCAGACCATCTTCGCCTCTGAGTTTCCTTTTGCCATGCCCGATGAAGAGAGCGTGAGAGCTGAGCGCGATATGCCCGGACAGCCTCAATCTCCTGCATCCTCTTCCATTCCCACTCGCGGACAATCAGGCCCACTACTGAGTCTAATTTCTGTAGCAGATTCTGCAACACATTAGCCGGTGACCTCACTCCATAAATAAGAGCAAAATCTATCTCTGGCAGGTTAAAGACTTCGTTAATCCAGATTTGCCGCAATGCCACAGAAAGTGTGACGTCAGCAGGATCAACCGGGAGCTTCACAACATCATCGAGAAATGCGTAAGCAGCCCTTGCCTTTATCCATGGCTCAACATCATCATCTGAGAGCAAAAAACGGGGGTGAAAACCACAAGCTTGCGTTATGGTCCAGACCTGAACAGATCGGACCAATTCCTCAAAAAGAGGGCTCAGGTCCTTTTCGTATTGCTCAAGAAGTATAGTCACCCTGCTCTCCTTCAGGCTGCTCCTGCTTGTAAGAGAAGGCCAGGGCGGGCAGGAGAGACACCGCCTTTTCGGCTACGTTCGCGAGGCGCAGCCTAGACCCTCAACACGCTTCAGTGTAACAAAATGGTCGAGCGAGAGTAATCCTGTGCATGGTAGGCAACTGTCAGTTTGAAGTGAGTGTAATCTCTCCTCACTTCTGCATGTCAACGGGAAGAAGTAGTCAGTAGGGTGGGCGACGCCCACCCTACGCCTAAATCTTATACCGCTTCTTCACATTCTCGCCAGCGATTAGCTTTTGTACTGGTTCGGGCAACGGAGCGAGCATCTCGCGCAGTTCCCGTACGTAGTGGCCGCCGTGATCGGGATGCGGAAAGTCGGTCGCCCACCTCAACCGGTCGCTGCCGATATAATCGACGATCCGTGTCAGCGCGCGCTCATTCGGATCGGCTGAGATCCAGCACTGCCGGCGCAGATAGGTGCTGGGTAACTCCTTGAGCTTCACCGAAGCGCCGACCGGGACTTTATAGAAGGCGTCCATGCGGTCGATCCAGAAGCCGACCCAGCCGGCGCCACTCTCTAGCACGACCAACTTCAGCTGTGGGAAGCGCTCGAATACGCCATACTGAAAGAACGTGGTGAACGCCATCTGCGTACCCACGCCGGCGAAGACGTTGTAGTACCAGCCGGTCTTGTGGCCCATGCCGGTGAAGCGCAGATGCGGACTGGCCGCGACCGGCTCTAAAGTCGGATGGATGGCGATCGGTACATCAAGTTCTTGGGCTTTGGCCCACAACGGGTCGTGGTCCGGGTGGCCGTGCGGTTTCTTGCTGATGGTAAAAGGCGCGACAAAGGCGCCAATGGCGCCGGCTTTCACTGTGCGTTCGAGTTCGCGCACCGCCTCGTCTATATCACCGAGAGAGAGGTGCGCGATCGGTAGCAAGCGGTCGCCGGCGTCTGCGCAGAACTCCAGGATCCAGCGATTGTAGGCGCGGCAGTAGGCCGAGGAAATCTCCGGGTCATCGACCTCAGCTTCCCACAGGATGCCCAGCGTCGGGTAGAGAATCGCTTTGTCCGTTCCTTCCTGGTCCATGAGCTGGATGCGTTCTCTGGCATCCATCGAGCCGAAAGGCGCGCCGCGCAGGTAGGTACGCTCGGGCGCCGGGATTGTCTCTTTTGCCGTCTTACCCATGCCGCCAAGAAAACCGAGAGTGCCGTGGGCGCTGAGTTTCGATTTCTTGCCGTCGAGTTCCAAGTATTCGAGCCCGTGCTCATCGACTTTGATACGGATCGCCTGTTCCCGGTATTGAGGTTCCAAGTAGCGTTCCCACAGATCCGGTGGTTCCAGGATATGGCCGTCGGCGTCGATTACGCCAGGAAAGGGCATGCGGTCGGTTGCGGTCATGCGTGAATCCTCCTTGATTACGGGTTCCCGGCAGGTTATTGCCAGCCATGTTCGTGTTTCGACAGGCTCAACACGAACGGGTCGCTCAGTGAACTGCAAATGCCAGCCCGTTCACTCTGAGCTTGTCGAAGGGTGAACGAGAGCAGGGTCTTCTCTATCACGGTGCCGTTGAGGCGGTCACCACTGGCGCCAGGTCAGCAGTCAGTCGGCCGAGAATGTTTTCGAGGTTGTGGCTCATGGCTTCGGCAATCGCTTCGGGATTGCGTTTTTCGGCTTGCTGCGTGGCCGTATAGGATTGGAACCAAGCAGGCGAACGCTGGTCTGCCCGTGTCAGCCAGAAGTCGATACTCAACACCGCCTCCCAGGTCTGTTCGTGATCGACCTCCTCGAATTGATGGATCACGCCGCCGAGGATCCAATCGGCGTTTCCCTCGGTCGCGGGAAAGACCTGAGCGAATAAACCTGCCCCACGCACATAGCGTCGGGTCCAGTCGGTAACTAACTCGGCCGGAGCAGCGGCCCAGCGGTGATAGGTGTAAAAATCCAGCCGATAAGGGGCCGGGCGATAGATCATGAGGTCCTGACCGTATGGGTCCCGAGCGCTGAAGGGGGAGACGATCAGCGAAAGTTTTGCCGCGCTAGAGGGAGCTGCGGGTACGGTCAGCACTAACGCATAGTGACGCACCTCCGGCCGCGGTTTGGTCAAACTGCAACCGCCAAGCAGCACACTCCCCAGCGTCAATCCCCACAACAACCGCACGCCTTTGCTCATTTGTCGGGAATCTCTTTCTCCGGTAGGGTTTTGCCCCAGATCAGTTCCGAGGGATCATTGCGCAGCGAGTCGGCGGTCTCTTGCAGATGATGGGAGGTTTCGGCCAGGTTGGCGAGCACCTGCTTGAGATCCTGGCGGTTTTCGCCGACCAGTTCGTCAACGTGTCTGGTGAGTTGTGTGACTGCTTTAGCAAGGTCCGCGGTCACCGCCGCAGTCTGACGGACCTGGACGATCATCGCCTTACCGTCATTCAAAATATCGCCGCGCATCTCGTTGATCGCTTCGGTGACGCTCTTGATCCCGGCGGCGGCCTGGGCGAGGTTATCGACCATAGCTTTGAGAGACGCCCGGGTCTCCGGCGTAGACAGGTCGTCGAGAGAGGTCCCCAGGCTTTCGCTGAGGTGCGCGGCGTTCCGCAGGACGGAGGCGATCGCAGCACTGTTCTCCACATTCAAGAGGTCTTGCTCGATGCGGGTGAGGACGTGGAGCAGGCGTTCAGCAATCTCGCTGGCGCGGTCGCGGAACGCCTCGAACTCCCCGCCTTTGACGACAATCGTGCCGCCTGGCTCCAACGCTGGGGTGCTGGGCGAGCCCCCCTCCAGTTCGATGATGCGGATACCCGTGACCAGGGAGCCGACCAGGAGCGCGGTGGTGTCCCGCCGTATCGGCGTCTCCGGCTGGAGGGCGATGAGGACGACCGCTCGGGGCGGCGTGTCGTGAGTGAGATGTACCTCTTGCACCTTCCCGACCGTCACTCCTTGATACTCTACTGCCGCGCCTGGCAGGAGTCCGCTCACCGATTTATCGAAGATGATTTGATAATGGTCCACCGGTCGCAAGAAGCGGGAACCCGCTAGCCAGAGGATGGCGGCAGCGAGGATGAAAAAACTCATGGTGACGAACAACCCAACTTTAAGCCGGGTTCTCCCCATGTTCCCCTCCGTCTATGAGCAGCGCATCGAGCAGGCCATGCTGCACGGTGGTTGAACGCGGCCGCCGGTCAAAAAACGCCCGCACGTGCGGATGATCCATGGCGCGGACCTCTTCGAGTGTTCCGTCGGCGAGGACTTTGCCGCCATGCAACATAATGGCGCGGTCGGCGATCATTTGAATGCTGCTCAACTCATGGGTCACGATAAGAATCGCCACGTTAAACTGCGCCTTGAGCCGCAAAACCAACTCGTCCAGTTCCCGCGCGGTGATTGGGTCCAGCCCGGCTGAGAGTTCGTCAAACAACAACAGTGATGGGTCCAGAGCGAGGGCCCGAGCCACCGCCGCACGTTTCTTCATACCGCCGCTGATCTCGGACGGGAGCGAAGAAGCCGCGCGTTCCAGGCCAACCAACGCAAGTTTCATACGCGCAAGGGTGCGGGCGGTCTCGCGGTCGGCGTGAGTGTGCTCGATAATCGGCAAGGCGATATTTTCTTCGAGGGTCATGGAATTGAACAGCGCTCCGCCTTGGAACGACATGCCGACATTGCGCAGGATGGCCTCTTGTTCGTCCTCCGAGGCGTTATGGAAGTCGCGGCCGCCGATCAACACTCGCCCAGACGCAGGCGTGAGCAGTCCGACGATGTGACGCAGCAGAGTGGTTTTCCCACTGCCGCTCCCACCGAGAATGACGGTGATCTCGCCGCGCCGGGCACTACAGGAGATCCCATCGAGGATAGTGCGGGTGCCATAGCGGGCCACCAGGTTTTCGACCTGCACGTAGGGTTGAGTGTCACGTTCTGCGGCCATGATACTCATTCGAAATAGAAAAAAATGGTGGTAAAGACGGCATCAGCCAGAATGCAAAGCACGATCGCCGTAACGACGGAAGCGGTGGTATTCGTCCCCACCCCTTCAGCGCCGCCATGGACATAAAACCCGCGGTAGCAGGACACGAGCCCGATCAGCAAGGCGAACACTGAACTCTTGACCATGCCGGTCACCAGATCGCGGATCAGCAAGGCTTGGCTGGTCTGTTGCAGGTAATTGCAGCTGCCGAGACCCAACAGGATCACGCCCACCCAGTAGCCCCCGAAAATCCCGGCCAGGTTGGAGAGAATGGTGAGGCAGGGGACGGCGCAGAGGAGTGCCAGTACGCGCGGGAGCAAGAGAAAACGCCCCGGGCTCAGGGCCATGGTGCGCATGGCATCGATTTCTTCCGACACGACCATAGTGCCCAACTCGGCGGTGATAGCCGAGCCGCTGCGGCCGGCCACAATGATAGCGGTGAGCAGTGGCGCCATTTCGCGGCTCATCGACACGCCGACCAGGTTGGCAATATAAATCGCGGCGCCGAACTGGCGTAATTGACTGGCGGCGTTGAGTGCCAGCACCGCACCGATCAGAAAAGAGAGAAACGAAATGATCGGTACCCCATCGAGGCCGACTTTCACGACCTGTTCACACGTCCGGTCCCACTTGACGCCTTTGCCGCGCCAGGGGGCGATGGCAAACCAGTAGGCAATTTCGCCGATCATCTCCAGCAGCCGGCGTCCGGTCGCCAGCAAGTCAAGGGTTTGCTCGCCCACTTCCTCGATCGGTGACAGGTGTTCCAGAGGGGCATTGGCGTAGTCGAGGAGGTCGGCGTCGAGCCCGGTGAATGCCTGGCGTGCCTCAGCCGACAAGCCGGAGAAGCGGACCTCGACCCCTTTGTTTTTCCCCGCGATCACTAGGCGAAGAAGGGTTGCGGCTTCGAGACCGCTGAGGGTTTGC
>JBGPOI010000156.1:0-9383 GCA_041487975.1 Binatia bacterium
GAGGCAAGGTGGTGCGGCCGATGTGAAAATAGTTCACCGCATAGCCGTCAACTTCCACATATTTAGTTGGCATAGTCCCTCTCGCAGGAAAAAGGCTTCCCCTTGACTAATGGGCTGGCTAATCTTTGTCAAGGGTTGAAGTAAGGGACGGCTGCTAGTCAGCCTTCAGACCTGTAGCGAGAGGGGTGATCTAGGCAACTAGCAGCGACAGGATAGAATGTCTGTCTCACGGGTAAAATAGAAGAAGCCGCCCTGAATATTGGCGAGCTGATTTCGGAGCTGACCATGTCTGATGTCGAAAATACTCAAGAAGACTCCCTTGACGTAAACGAAGAAGGAGTCGAAGACGAGGCTGGAACCGACAACACTGTGGCTCCCCTTCGCTATGACATTACAAGCTATGGAGCCGACTATGATGTCGAAGGCATTATCAAGCGTTTAGAACGAAAGGATATTCTCATCCCAGAGTTCCAGCGAAGCTACGTCTGGAAGCTGCCAGAGGCATCTCGTTTTGTCGAGTCTCTTCTCTTGGGCCTCCCCGTCCCTGGCATTTTCTTGGCTCGCGAACAGAAAACGAACAAGTTTCTCGTCATAGATGGACAACAGCGCCTAAAGACGCTTCAGTTTTTTTACAACGGGTTTTTCAACCCGAAGCCGGACGACAGGACACATCGCGTCTTTACGCTCATTAAGGTGCAAGAGCGCTTTGAAGGAGAGACCTACCAAACGCTGGATGGGAGAGATCGTCTCCGGTTAGACAATTCCATTATCCACACAACGATTGTGCACCAGGAGTCTCCGCCAGATGACGATACAAGCATGTATCACATATTCGAGCGCCTCAACAACGGTGGTAGACGATTGGCGGCGCAAGAGATCCGCTGCGCTGTGTCCCATGGGGCTCTCATGGAGGAGATAAAGTCGCTTAATGACTACCCAGCCTGGAGAAGTGTTTTCGGGAAAACAAATGCTCGTTTGAAAGACCAGGAATTGATCCTTCGCTTTCTCGCCCTCTATCCGATTGAGAATGTCTATCAGCGGCCAATGGCGGAGTTCTTAAATAGGTTTGCGGAGACTCATCGAAATGCAGACACGAGTTTTCTCCGCGATTGTCGTCTGCTCTTTGAGTCCACAATAGATGTGGCCTGGAATGCCTTAAGACGTAAGGCGTTTAGGTCAGAGCGGGCATTGAATGCCGCTGTATTCGATTCGGTTATGGTGGGGCTAGCGAGGCGTGTTCGTAATCGTGGAGCAGTAGATCTAAAGAGATTTGCCAACGCATACGACAGGTTGTTATCCGATGGTGAATACATTGAAGCAGTGTCACGATCGACCTCGAACGAAACGTTCGTGTCTCTCCGTCTCCGAAAGGCTACAGAGTGCTTTGCCGAGATCTGAATGGAGAATGCCCAGCTAACCAGGCAGCTTCAGAAGCTCCGTTCACTGTTCCAAAGAACTGCACAAGCAAGCTCTCAAGATCTAGAATTGCAAGCACACTGGGGCCGTTACCTTTGTGTCCTGGTTGCAGGATTTCTCGAGAATGCTCTGACAGAGATATACACCGACTTCGTCAAGAATGCCGCGAGTGAACCTGTAGCGAGCTTTGCGAGTTCCATCCTGGCAAGAATTCAGAATCCTAATGCCCAGAGGTTCCTCGAGACTGCCAGATCGCTCAAGCCCTCTTGGGCTGATGACCTGGAGCAGTTTCTGGGAGAGAAAGGCCGGAAAGACGCCATCGATTCGATCATGGCGAATAGACATCTGATCGCCCACGGGCGAGACTCCAGTATCACAGTGGCCCGGGTGAACGACTACTTAGAGAAGTGTGTGGAGGTCATTGATTTCATCGAGACTCAATGCAAACGCAGAACGTGAAAGGGCGAGAACTTTCGGCAAGTTTGGCCTTCTCTTCTTTTCTATACTTCTGGAATTTAATCAGGCTAAATCAGGAGGTGAGAGTGTCAAACTTGCCTAAATTGAGCACTGAGGTTCCATCTCAGTGCTCAGCCCCCGGGCTTTTTCGAGAGGCGAATACTTCCCTAAACTGGGGTACCCGCCCAGAGTGCGCGGCTGACGTGACGGAGCCACAATGCTCCGTCTACGGTGAGCCCTTAAAACCGTCCTGGAAGCGATACCCCCGCCGTGACATGATGGTGGTGTAGTAGGAAAGGGGACACGTCGCAAGAACCTTGAGGCCGACAAGGAAACACAGTCAATGCGCACGAGAGCGACGGAGAAGCGAGCGATAGAGACGGACCAGCGGAAGCAGGTCAACATGCGGCTCGAACCCACGCTATACCGGGCATTGGAGGCCCTCGCCCGTCAGGAGCGGCGTTCGGTACCTCAGACGGCCCAGCATCTGATGGAAGAAGGGCTGCGGCAACGCGTAGGCGGACGAGCGAGCGCGGATGACATCTCCGGTCAGGAAATCACGGCCCTCGCAACGGCGGGTGGCGCGTTCGACTGGCTGGCCGAGGAGCCCGACCTGTATGATGACACCTGCGGGGAACCGCTGTAATGGCCGCTCCCCGCAGTCGCGCCGCACGCCCCATCGCCCGCGGGGACATCGTGCTTGTTCTCTTTCCCTTTACTGACCTCACCCTACCGGGAAAAGGGACGCAGGGATGAACGCGCACGGCTTGCGGCTCTGCACGGGGCAGGCGGGCCAGCAGCCCTCTTGGCGGACCTTGGCCTATCCGCCGGTGGAGGGTAGTCCCCGGTGGGAGAAAGACTGATCGATGTGTCCTGTCTGCCGTAGATCGTCCATCAGTTAGGAGCCAACGCCTCGTCTATGTAAAACGGAGCGAGCAAACGAACTGATGTCGCTTTGGTCCTTTCTTCTTCCCTTCAGTCCAAGCCGGCGTCCCCAGAAAGGGGGAAAGCCTCCCCTGAGTTTGAAGGATCAGCTCAAGGCGCTCCGCAATCTGCCACAGTTATTTCGCCTCATCTGGGCAACAAGCCCACTGATGACGGGGGCAGATCTACTCCTCCGCCTGGTCCGGGCCGCTGTTCCGCTGGCTACACTTTACGTCGGGAAGTTGATCATCAACGATGTCGTGCGTCTCACGCAGAAGGGCGGCGAGCGTGACTTGGCTCACTTGTGGACACTGATCGCAGCGGAGTTTGCTATTGCCCTGCTCGCGGACGTGCTGGGTCGCGGCGTCGCGCTGCTGGACAGTCTGCTGGGAGATCTGTTCTCGACACGTACGTCGCTTCGCCTCATGGAGCATGCCGCGGGGCTGGACCTGGATCGCTTTGAGGATTCAACCTTTTACGATAAGCTCGAACGCGCCCGGCAGCAGACCTCGGGTCGTATGCTGCTCATGTCGCAGGGGCTGGGGCAGATGCAGGACAGCGTTACGATAGGGTTCCTCGCAGCGGGGTTGGTGGCCTTCAACCCCTGGCTCATCTTGTTGCTGCTGGTGACACTGGTCCCGGCCTTTCTGGGCGAAGCGCATTTCACTGGACAGAGCTACTCGTTCATGTATGGGTGGACGCCGGAGCGGCGTGAACTCGATTACCTGCGCTATACCGGAGCCAGCGACGAAACCGCCAAAGAGGTGAAGGTCTTCGGCCTGTCCGGATTCTTGACGGAGCGCTACCGCGTGCTGTCAGAGAGCTTCTACCGAGCTAACCGCGCGCTGTCCGTGAGGCGGGCTGCGTGGGGCACCGTGTTCGCCATGGTCGGTAGTGCTGGGTACTATGCGGCGTACGTGGTGATCATTTTGCGCACGGTGAGCGGTCAGTTATCGCTCGGGGACCTGACGTTTCTGGCTGGATCGTTCAGCCGGTTGCAGGCCCTGCTGCAAAACATCCTGGCCCGCTTCTCCAGCATGGCCGAAGGAGCCTTGTATCTCCGCGACCTGTTTGACTTCTTCGCGCTGCAGCCCCGGGTGCAGTCCCCGGCGCACCCGCGCCCCTTTCCCCACCCCATCCGGCAGGGGTTCACCTTTGAGAATGTCGGCTTTAAATACGCCAATGCAGAACGGTGGGCTAACCGGCACCTGTCGTTCACATTAAGTGCGGGTGAGAAGCTAGCGCTGGTGGGCGAGAACGGGGCGGGGAAAACGACACTAGTCAAACTCCTGGCGCGCCTCTATGACCCGACTGAAGGCCGCATTCTGCTGGATGGCCATGATCTCCGGGAGTATGACCTTCACGAGCTGCGCCGCGAAATTGGCATCATTTTTCAGGATTTCGTGCGCTACCACCTGACCGCTGCGGACAACATTGCGGTGGGTCGCATTGAAGCGCGAGACGATAAGCCTCGCATCGAGCACGCGGCTGAACGCAGCCTGGCCGACACGGTGATCGAGAAGCTCCCCAACAGGTACGAGCAGATCGTGGGGCGGCGTTTTGCGACCGGCGTGGATCTCTCGGGCGGTGAGTGGCAGAAAATCGCGTTAGCCCGGGCGTACATGCGGGATGCGCAGTTGCTGATCCTGGACGAACCCACAGCCGCGCTCGATGCGCGGGCGGAGCACGAGGTGTTCCAGCGCTTCGCCGATCTCACGCAGGGCAAGACGGCCGTGCTGATCTCGCATCGGTTCTCCACCGTGCGCATGGCGGACCGTATCCTCGTGCTGGAGGATGGCCAGATGTTTGAACTCGGCACCCATGAAGAGCTATTAATCCGCAAAGGGCGTTACGCGGAACTCTTTAGCCTGCAAGCCCGAGGGTATCGGTAGGAGAAAGGCTGAGACAGAGCACGGGGAAAAAAAGCTGCAGAATTGCAAGATGTTTGGCAAATTCGCAAGTATTCCTTGGGAACTACAGCTTGCCAAAGGAGTCAGATATGGAGTAAGAGGAGGGGCGTCGAGACAGAGAGGAGCGGAATGGGCTGTAGGATTGGCCTCTGCAGGAGGAAAGAGAGGGGGCCCCTTTCCTCTTAACCCCTGTGGAACACGATTGGAGTGAAGGAAATGGGTGACAACGCAGACCACATCCTGATTTTTACGGGGAGCGAGACATCACCGGACGTCCGACGTGGCTTGAGTGATGCACTGAAGAACGTTGCCTCTCAAGCTTCTGCGGTCGCGGTGAGTACTGTGGCAGAAAACCTGCAGCGCTTCCTCAGCAGTCTGGACACCATCCTGAGCGCCTCGCCCAAAGAGGTAGGCGGGCTAACGCTGGACGAAGTGGAAATTCACGCGCAGATCGACAGCAAGGGCAACGTGGGCATTTCCGCCCTTGCCAGGGCGCAGGTAGCAGCCCAAGGCGGTATCAAATTGGTGTTGCGGAAGAAGCTGGAGTCCCGGTGAAACGGTGTGACACGAGAGGCGCAGGATGCCGAGTGAGAGCGACCAGCCGAGTGCAAAACACCTAAGCTATCTCGACTTCGAGTTGGAGATCAGCCCTAGCGGTGGACGTGAGTATGTCATTGCCGTCCTCCACTCGCCGGCCGGTGAAGCGCGCGAAATGATGCGCTTTCCCTTTGACGAACTGGCGTTGGAGAACCGCCTCCAGGCTTTGCAGATCGCGCTGCTGCGCTCCGGCGGGAGACGCCGTCAGGTGCTGTCGCCGGAAGAGCAGACTGTACAGGATTTTGGCGGGGAGCTGTTCGGTGCGCTTTTCACGGGCGAGGTACGCAGCCGCTACGATATGAGTCACCATCAAGCGGCACAGCAGGGTAAAGGGCTGCGACTCAAACTGCGCATCCAACCGCCGGAACTGGCCGCGCTCCCCTGGGAGTTCTTGTATGACGCACGCCAGGGCGAGTATGTCTGCCTCTCCCGCTATACGCCGGTCGTGCGCTACCTGGAATTGCCCCAGCCCATCCAGCCCTTCGCTGTGACGCCGCCGCTGCGCATCCTGGGGATGGTGGTCAGCCCCCGTGACCTCGCCAGCCTGGATATAGACCGTGAAAAGCAGCGGGTAGAAAAAGCCATCAAGGACTTGCGCGCGCAGGGCTTGGTGGAGTTGGTCTGGCTGGAGGGGCAAACCTGGCGCGACCTGCAGCGGGCGATGCGCAGCGGCCCCTGGCATATCTTCCACTTCATCGGCCACGGGGGCTTTGACCAAAACGCCGACGAGGGCCTCATCGCGTTGGCCGATGAAGAAGGCCTGACCCACCACCGCCTAAGGGCCACGCACTTGGGCCGGCTGCTCGCCGATCACCATTCTCTGCGCCTGATACTGCTGAACGCCTGCGAAGGAGCGCGAGGCAGCGAACGTGACATCTTCTCCAGTACCGCGGCCATCCTGGTGCGTCGGGGGCTCCCGGCCGTGCTGGCGATGCAGTACGAAATCACCGACCGCGCGGCGATAGAGTTCGCCCGCGCCTTCTACGAGGCCCTGGCCGACGAGATGCCGGTGGACGCCGCGGTGGCCGAAGCGCGCAAGGCGATCAGTCTGGAGGTAGCCGACACGGTGGAGTGGGGGACGCCGGTACTGTATATGCGCTCCCCCGATGGCATCCTGTTTCACCTCACGCAAACCCCCGCCATCCCTCCACAGCAGCCGGTAGCTCTACCGAGGTCGGAGGCCGCCCAAGTGCCCGAGGCGGCGGCAGAACAGATCCTCCTCGCCCCGGAGCCCAAGGCAGCCCCGTCTATCACCCCGCCCACTCACCCTGTGCCCGTGCCTAATCCCGCCGCTCCTGAGCCGGCCTCTGCCTGTTCTTTGCGGGTCTTTCTGTGCCACTCCTCCGGCGATAAGCCTGCTGTCCGTACCCTGTGCCAGCGGTTACAGGCGGATGGGGTCGAGCCTTGGCTGGATGAAGAAAACTTGTTGCCGGGGCAGGACTGGCAACAGGAGATCCCGCAGGCGGTGCGGGCCTCGGATGTGATCATCGTGTGCCTCTCGCGCGGGTCCGTCAATAAAGAGGGCTACCTCCAGCGGGAGATCAAATACGCGCTCGATGTCGCCGAGGAGAAGCCCGAGGGCACGATTTTTATCATCCCACTTAAACTCGAAGAGTGTGAGATCCCTGAGCGCCTGCGCCGCTGGCAGTGGGTCAATTCCCTTGAGGAGAAGGGCTACGAGCGTTTACTGCGCTCACTGCGGGCCCGCGCTAACACGTTAGGAACAACGCTGAAGCCAAGATCACAGCCAGCACCGCTTACATCTGAGGCGGCCCGACAGCGGATGGAGAAGGCACGGGAAGCAGCCGAGCAAGTAGATGCGCGTGAGCGGTTGCCAGCAGCGTTCGCCCAGGCGCAACATCTGGCTGTGCAGGGGCAAGAGCACGAGGGGCGGGAGGAGTTTGACCAGGCTGTAGGTTTTTATGAGCAGGCCGAGCAACAATTCATGCAACTCGCTCGGCAGGCGGCTCTGCAAGCCGCACGAGATGGCGCTGAGGCAGCCCGGCAACAGATGAGAGAGGTTAAAGAGCGGGTCAGTGCACTACGAGAGTGGGCAGAGTCTCTCTGGGCTGAAGCGCAGGAACAGGAAGCTGGGGCGGAGCAAGCCTATCAGGCTCAGGACTACGAGCAGGCGGTCGCAGGCTACGAGCAAACCCGTCAAGCCTACGAGCGGGTGAGAGAGGCGGGCGAGCGTGAACGGCTGCGGCAAGATGCGCTTCAGACTCGGCAGGTGGCTGAGGCGGCAAGAGAAAAGGTGGAAGAGGCAAAAAAGGGGCTAGAGGCGCTCACCCAGTGGACCGGAGCAAAGTGGGCCGCAGCGCAGGAACAGGAAACAGAGGCAGAGCGGGCGTGGCAGGCGCAGGACTATAGGCGGGCGGCAGAGCGGTATGAGCAGGCGTGTCAGAGTTATACGGAGGCGCGGGGAGAAGCTGAAGAGGCTCGGCTTCGGCAGCACGCCCTGGAAGCAAACCAGCAGGCAGAACAAGGCCGGACGGCTGCAAAGCGAGCTGAGGCCCAGATGTACGCTCCGGAACTCTACCAGAGAGCTAAAGAGGCAAGGGGGCGAGGGGAGCGGAGTCTGGCGGCCAAGAGGTGGGAGGCGGCGGCGAAGGAGTTCGTCCAGGCGCAAGAGTTATTTGCCCAAGCCATCGAGAGCGGGCAAAGCGAGAAGGCGAAACAGGCGGCCGTTGCGGTGCCCCAGAGTACGGAAGACTCTGGACAGGTCCACTCCCCGGGCGCCCTCCCGAAGGAAATTGGTATCAGCATCGGCATGAAGTTCGTGCTCATTCCCGCCGGGGAGTTTCTGATGGGATCAACCGATGGGCGCGATGATGAGCGCCCCGTGCATAAGGTGCGGATCAGCCAGCCGTTTTACCTGGGCAAGTATGCCGTGACCCAAGCCCAGTGGGAAGCTGTGATGAGGAGCAACCCCAGCCAGTCGAAGCGCGATCCCAACCGGCCGGTAGAGGCCGTCTCTTGGGAGGCTGTGCAGGAGTTTATCCGGAAGCTGGATGCGAGAGAGGGGGGTGCGCCGCACTACCGCTTGCCGACGGAGGCGGAGTGGGAGTACGCGTGCCGCGCCGGTTCAACGACTGCCTATAGTTTTGAAGATGGCATACTTTTCAGTCGGTTGGGCGAGTACGCCTGGTATGGCAAAAACGCTGATAAACAAACCCACCCGGTGGGGCAACTCAAGCCGAATGCCTGGGGGTTGTATGACATGCACGGCAACGTGTGGGAGTGGGTGCAGGACTGGTTCGGGGAATATCCTGCTAAGGCGGTTATAGATCCTCAGGGTCCTTCGGCAGGCTCGGCCCGGGTCGTCCGGGGCGGTAGCTGGGGCAGCGACGCCGAGAACTGCCGGTCGGCGCGTCGCACCGACGGTGCGCCCGGCGACCGCGACGGCGGCCTTGGCTTCCGTCTGCTGAGGACGGCCCGGTAGCGCTTGGCGCTGTTACCCTTGTACTGTGCCTCAACTTCACAAACATAGCCTATACGTGAGTATGCAGGAGAAGGGGCATAGAGGCATTGTCCAGACCAAAGGAGCGATCGCGGAAATGCTTCGGCGAACCTGGAATGCCCTTGTGTCTCATAGCGGTTTACGACTGCCTCCGGCACAGCCGTAGCAAGCGCCTCCACCGGTGAGCCGTAGACGATTCGCTGGATTGCCATTGATTAGGTTTCCTTTTTCAACCCCTTCCTTCGCGTTTGACTCTAGCACGGAAACTGACTACTGAGGAGAACAACGATTTCATTGCGGAGGAACCCATGACCTTTCCGCGGTTCCATTTAGCTTTCCCAGTTGCTAACCTGCAATCGACGCGGAAATTCTATGTCGAGGTACTTGGTTGCCGAGTCGGCCGAGAGAGCGAAATTTGGATCGATTTCGACTTTTTCGGTCACCAGATCACGGCGCATCTCTCACCCGAAGAAACAAGGCTAAGTAGGCTGCAAAAAGTTCTTTCACAACAAATCAACTTGTTAACCAGAAGTTGCCCGATAATACACCGGCTTTTTGCAGGCGTTGCCGAGGACTCATCTGGAGGATGTATTGACAGGCGTAGTCAGCTGACCGGTCAA
>JBGPOI010000157.1:0-9352 GCA_041487975.1 Binatia bacterium
CATGCTCGTCTGCATCTTGGCGTAAATGGCCTCGACGACCACGATCGCGTCGTCGATGACCAGACCGATCGCCGCCGCGATGCCGCCCAGTGTCATAAGGTTGAAACTGAGGCCGGCTAGGCGCATGGCGATCAGCGTAGTGAGCACCGTCACGGGGATGACGACCGTAGCGGTCATCGTGCTCCCCCAGTTTTTCAGGAAGCAGTAGAGGATGACGACGGACAGCAGCAGTCCAAACATGATGGCTTCCCACACGCTGTGTACCGAGGCACGCACGAACAGCGATTGGTCATAGAAGAAGGCAAGCTTCATGTCGGGCGGCAGGTCGCGTTTGAGCGTGCGCAGTTCCTCTCGTAAACGGTCGGCGATGTCGAGTGTGCTGCCATCAGGTTGGCTGCGGATGTTGAGCAGCACGGCATTGACGCCTTCCGCCGTGACCACGTTGAAGGCTGGCTCCGGCCCACGCTCGACGCGAGCGAAATCTTTGATGTGGATGGGACGGCTGGAGCTGCCCACGACAGTGAGATTTTCGATGTCCTCGCTGCCGTGCACACGGCCATCCACGACGCTGAGATACAGCATGTGGTTTTCCTCGTGCAGCCCGGTGGACGCGACGAGATTGTTTTTCACCAGCGCGTCGCTGACTTGTTGCAGGCTGAGCCCCGCCGCGTTCAGGCGTAACGGGTCCACGACGACGTGATATTCCGGCGTGCGACCGCCCACGAGATCTACGCGGGCCACTCCAGGGATGCGCAGAAAACGTGGCTTGATGTCGTAACGGGCGGTCTCCCAGAGCTGGGTGATGTCACGGGTCGGACTGGTAAGGCTCACGCCGATGATAGGGAACGCGGAGAAGGTGAGCCGCCAAACGGTGGTGCTGGCGGTCGTGGGCAGCGTGCTGCGGATTTGGGCGAGGCGGCTGTTCACGTACAGCTCCGACTGAATCATGTCCACCTGCCAATTGAAAAAAACGTTCACTTCCGACGAGCCGCGTCCCGTCGCGGAACGCACTGTGACGGCGCCGGGAATGTCCTTCATCGCTTCCTCGATGGGCCGCGTGATGGTTGCCATCATCTCGTCGGCGGGCATGACGCCGTTGTCCACGAGGATGACGCACCGTGGGAAATCAGTCTGTGGAAAGACTGACGAAGGCATCGTGAAGGCCGCATAGCTCCCTGCCAAACACAGGGCCGCACAGATGAAGGCAATCGCGAGAGCATGACGCACGGCGAAGCGCCCGAGCACTGGAGTGTTGTTCATAGCGAGTCTGTGTCTTCTGCTTCAGTTTCCGGCGGCTAATCAGTTGGTCTCATTGAGTATTGTAAGAGTAGGGAATTAAACACACCCTCAATCGTGCAGCCTCACCATGGCAAGCGTTCCTGTCGCCCTCAACAAGGCCGCCAAACCGAGTCCCTCTTCAGAGCAACTGATGAGAGACCCCTCGTGAGCTTACTGGTTAAGCACACGGACTCGGGTTTCCTTGGGGAGACCGTAAGCGCCTTCGGTGACAACAGTCATGCCTTCTCGCAGACTGTCGCCTTCGATCTCGACGAGTTCGCCATCGCGCAAACCAACCTTGACCGGTCTCTGCACAGCGTGGTCGCCCTCCACTATGGCAATCACGGAGGCACCATCCACTCCAACTACGCTCCCGGCCAGCACCGCCAAACGCTGAGGCCGTTCCTCGACGACGATGCGGACGTTGACAAACTGCCTCGGCCGCACCGTGGAACCGGCGGGAATGACAACCCGCACCGGCACGGTGTCGGTCTTGGCGTCAATCTGTAAACCGATGAAGGCGACCGTACCGTGGTGAATCGGTAGGGAAGCGGTATTGTTTCCAGCGGTGGCACGGCCCGCCGCAATTTCTACTGCTTGACCAAGTTTTAACCGATACGCTTCTGCACTGGGAACGGCCGCGTTCACCACCAAGCGGTCGAGGTCAATGAGTTCCAGCAGCACGGCATTCAGGTCCACCGCCTCACCGGGTCTGGCATTTATTTTGACCACCGTGCCGCTCAACGGCGCCTGGATCTGCAGCAGGCTGCGTTGGGTTTGCACGCTGGCCACTTCCTTCCGGGCAGCGTGCAGTTGCTGCTGCGCCTCTTCGAAGAGTTTGCGCGAGACATTCTCTGTCTGCATGAGTTCCTGCTTTCGGCGGAAATTTTTCTGGGCAAACTCCAGGGTCACTTTGGCCTTTTCCACCTGCGCGTCCGCGGTACGACTGTCCAAGAGAACCAGCGTGGTCCCTTTTCTAACGTATTGGCCTTCCTCGCAGTGGGCCTCAGCAATGACCCCGGCGACCGGCGTGGCGACCCTAGCGCTGGCAGGCGGTTTCCCCTGGTTGGCCGGCTCCGGTTCGACCAAGCCATACGTACCCACGTAGGCACGCAGTGTTGCTCGCGTGATCTTGCCGACGCGGACGGGGACCTCGGTAACCACCTGTTCTTCCTCCTGACCGAAGGCGGCTGCTATCGCCAAACTAATAAACAGAATGATTACGGCAAATGGTATGATCACTTTCTGATACATTGGTGTTGTGCATCTTCGAGTCTGTTTCAGTCTCACTAGTTTATCTCCGGGGGTTCGTCTCTGTAGAGAACGGGGACACTTCAGACTGGTCAAGGGGACGCTGTACGGCGTCCTCCAGCAGGCCAAGGGCTTGCTGGGCTTGGCTGTTGGCGTTCAGGCGAGCAAGTGCGGCGGTTTCGTACTCTAGCTGAGCACTGGCCAGGCCCAGCCGGTCCGTCTCGCCAGCCTTGAACATGACCTGTACCACGTGTTGTTGCTTTTCCTGAGCAGCTAACAGAGCATCCGCAGTGGCCAATTTGTTTAGCGCGGCCAGGATCGATGCCAGCGCACGGTCGGTCTCAGCCACCACTTGCGCCTGCAACGCATTGAATCGCGCCGCTGCCTCCTGTCGGCGCGCCTCGGCTGCGGCAATTGGCCCTTGATTCTGGTTGAACACCGGCACGGCGAGCGAAATACTGGGAAGCCACCACCGGTTCTCGCCCAATTCCCAGCTATAGCCAGTACCAAGGCGGAGGTCGGGGTATTGCTTAGCGATCTCAAGCTGCAGGGCGGCCTGCGTGGCCTCATAGTCCGCCAGCGCGCTGAGGAGATCTGGGCGATTGGTCAGAGCATGGCGACGAACATCCCGGTCAGGCAGGGCCTCCACATTCGGTGATTGTTCCAAGGGATCGAACATAATGGCAATATGCTCCAACGCACTCACGGGGAGCCCTAACGCAGCCGCGAGTTGCACACGGGCCTCGGCTCCTTGCTTTTGGAGGTCCCGCAGGGTGAGTTGATCCTGGTTGAGGGCGATGTGCGCCTGGGTAACCTCGGGCTGGGAGATCTCGCCCAAGGTCAACCGTTGCTCGAGAAGCTTGATGATTGTCTCGTCCAGACCCAGCCGTCGCTGAACGATGACCGCCGCGCGTTCTGCCGCCAGGAGGCTGAGCAGGCTGGCACGCACACGGCTGCGCACCTGCCACGCGACCAGCGCGATGTTGAACTGGGCGGCTGCGGATAATTGTCGGGCTTGCGCAATACGGTACCCGCGCTTGCCGGCTGTCTCGATGGGAATATCGAAGGTCAGTCCGAATAGCCAGGGCAGGGTATTGCCTGCCGCGTTGGATACGTAAATAGGCGAGAACCCCACCGCAGGATTGGGACGATGGCCGGCGGTAATCACCCCGGCCTCAGCGACCGCCCAGCGGGCCCGGGCGAGGTCGAGATCCGGATGGTAGTAGAAAGCCGCCTGGGTGAGCAGCTCCAGGTTCCAAGACCCCGGCGGCCACGGCTGCACGTCGTGCTGTAAGTTGATTTCCAGAAAACGTTTGAGGCTCAGGTCGTCAAGAGTACGGGATTCAAAAGCTGCGACTGTCTCTAAGGGGAGAAGAGGTTTTGGCTGAAAACTTGCACACCCAGCGAGTAAACTGAGTACTAACAACAGAGCGGAGCGCCGGGTTGATTGTTGCATGCATAGCAAAGATACAGGGAGGCAGCCACCGGCACAAATTACAATTCTTTCATCTTCAAGTTTGGTTTACGGGTGGGGAAATGAGAATCGCCGTGGCGCCTTTGCCAGGCTCGCCCTCTATCCTTTTAGATGCCTTCGCCCTGGAGGGAACAGAGGTACCCTGTTTACGGTTTGAGCTTTGTGGTATGGTTCGACATCATTTGGAGGCGATGGGGTTCGCCGCAGAAACCGCCCTTTTGGGGCTGATGACCCCTACTTGGATTATTGGCTGAGTAGGGGTTTTTTATTGGGCTGAGGACCATATGGACGGCCAGGGGAAACGCGTGAGCATCTACATCGGTGAGACCAATCAGTGGCATCACCAACCGTTGTTCATGGCGATTCTGGAGTTTTTGCGCCGCGAAGGCTGTGCCGGAGCGACGGTCGAACGCGGCATCGCCGGGTTTGGCGCCAACAGCCGGATTAAAACCGCCTCACTCCTCGATCTTTCCGTGGACCTGCCTGTGGTTGTTACCTGGATCGACCGGCCAGATCGGGTCGAGCGCCTGCTTCCCCAACTAGCCCAGATGATGCCAGCCGGCCTCATCACGGTCGAAGACATTCACGTCTACCAGTACTCTTCAACGCTGCGCGAAGGATTACCCGACGTACGGGTCGAGGAGATTATGACTCGCACGGTAACAACCGTCCAGCCTGAAGCTCCCCTGGCCGAAGTCGTCGAGAAACTCCTCGACAAAGATTACACGGCACTCCCCGTTGTCGATGTCACCGGCCATGTAGTCGGCATCATCAGCGACACCGATTTACTGGAGCGCGGCGACATGGAAGTCAGCCTCAGCCTCAAGAAAGCGCTGGATCCAGAGCTGGTCGGGACTCTCATCGCGCATCTGCGCCAAAGTACTCGTACGGTCGCCCAGGTGATGACGCCAGAGCCGGTAACAATCGGGCCGCATGCTTATCTGAGCGAAGCTGCTCGCCTGATGGGTAAGAAGAAGCTCAAGCGCTTGCCTGTGGTTGACGCCGACAAGCGTCTGCTCGGTATAATCAGCCGTCTTAATATCCTGACCACTCTTGCCGCAGGCTACCTACCGCAAGAAGCTTCCCCGAGACCAGCCAGCCCGCATCCAGTCAGTCCACGCACCGTCGCTGAAGTCATGGACCCGTCTGTGCCCACCGTGTCACCACAGACCCTTCTCTCTGACGTGCTTGCGCTTCTGGCTAGTACCCGGGTCAAACGGGTAGTGATTGTCGATGCGGAACGGCACGTAGTCGGTATCATCTCGGATAGCGATCTGGTCGCACGCCTGAGTCCTGAGGCCCATCCCGGCATTCTGGAACACCTAGTGAGCAAGCTGCCCTTTGGCATGCTGAGCGCTGAAGCGCGTAGCCATCTGCAGAAAGCCAGGAGCAAAACTGCGGCCGACCTCATGACACAAGAAGTGGTGACGCTTGCGGTCGAGAGTTCGATTAGTAAGGCGCTGGCGCTGTCCGCGGAAAAACACATCAAGCGGTTGCCGGTGGTCGATGCGACAGGAAAACTGGTGGGCATCGTTGGCCGCAGTGAATTGCTCAGTGCGCTGGTCGGCGAGACCACAGGGAAGGAAACGGAATGACAACGAGGAGGAACGGTACGGGTGGAGTATCTGGTGATTGGTATTGGTGGTTTTCTCGGCGCCAATGCCCGTTATGTGGTGGCAGGGTGGGCTGCACGACGCTTCGGAGCGGTTTTTCCCTATGGCACTTTTATCATTAACATTAGCGGGAGCTTTATCCTGGGGTTTTTCCTGGCGTTCCTCCGCGACCGGGCCTTCATCCACCCTAACTACCGCCTGTTCTTTGCCATTGGCTTTCTGGGGGCGTACACCACGTTTTCGACGTTCACTTACGAATCGTTACGGCTTCTGCAGGACGGCAGTGTTTTGCTGGGATTGGCCAATGTCTTCGGCAGTGTCGTAGTCGGGCTGCTGGGGGTGTTCCTTGGGTTTGTGTTAGGAGGAATGATGTAGAAACAACCAGAGCAGTTTTCGGCGATGAGGTTCGCCGCACCCGGCCAGCGGGTGAAACCGCCCACGCTGTGGGCTGATAACCTCTACTGCACCCTGAGGCAAAGGAGGAATCAGCAATGCAAAACGTTTGGTTTGCAGCCGCGGCGTGGATGGGGCTGGCGTTTGTCGCCAGCATCGTTTCTATACGTATCGGAATTTCGGTCGCGCTCCTCGAGATTGCTGCAGGGGTGATTGCCGGGAATTTCCTGGGGTTCCACACCACTGAGTGGATCAACTTTCTCGCTACTTTCGGCGCCGGTCTGCTCACGTTCCTGGCCGGCGCGGAGATCGATCCAGAGTCCCTCCGTGCCCACTGGCGAGCAAGCCTGACGATCGGCGTGGTCTCGTTCCTCGCCCCGTTCCTCGGGGCCTGGGCGTTCACCTACTGGGTGAGCGGCTGGGATTATCATGGTTCGCTCATTGCCGGGATTGCGCTGTCGACCACCTCGGTGGCGGTTGTATATGCAGTAATGGTGGAAACGGGTTTCAGTTCCACCGATCTTGGCAAGCTCATCCTCGCCGCTTGTTTTGTCACCGACTTCGGCACGGTGCTGGCCTTGGGCGCCTTCTTTGCAGACTTTAACAAATGGATGCTCGTGTTCATCGCCGTGCTGGCGGTGATGCTCTGGTATCTGCCGCGCTGGACCCAGGCCGTCATTACCTCCTTTGGCCAGGGCCGGGTGAGCGAGCCAGAGGTGAAATTCCTGTTTCTGGTGCTGTTCTTCCTGGGTGGCTTAGCGACGACCGCTAAAAGCGAAGCGGTTCTACCGGCTTATCTGGCAGGGCTCGTGGTCGCTGGCGTTTTCTTGCAAGACAAAGTCCTGGTGCACCGCATGCGCTCGATCGCCTTCACCATGCTCACCCCTTTCTATTTCATCAAGGCCGGGCTCTTCGTCTCCTTACCAGTCCTGCTCACCAGTGCCGGTCTCATCATCGTGCTCTTAGCCGTGAAAATGGCGACTAAACTCATCGGTGTCTGGCCGCTCGCACGGAGCTTTGGCTTGGGCGTCAGAGAAAGTAACTACACCACGCTGCTCATGGCCACTGGCCTCACCTTCGGCACCATCTCTGCCCTGTTCGGCTTGGAGAATCATTTCATCGACCAGACGCAATACACCGTGCTGGTGACCGTGGTGATTTTGAGTGCGGTCGTGCCGACCCTGATCGCGCAGGCGTTCTTCTTGCCCACGCAAGCAGCGGCTGAGGGAATACGGACACGCCAGACTCCTCTGGCTACGCCTGCTCCGGTCACCGACACTAGGTATCCAGCACAGCAAGAAGGAGAGTAAGCATGGCCAAAAAAATCGCCGTTGCGCTCGATGGTTCCGAAGGAGCAGGGAAAGCTTTCCGGGAAGCCGTCCGGCTTACTCGCCTGGAGAAAGCCGAACTGTGGGTGATCTCGATTGAAGAACTCCCGCGCTATCCCGGCGCGCCAAGCGAAGTGAGTGAGGAAAAGGAAGTGGCCAACCACTATCTGCAGACGCTGCATGAAGAAGCCGCAACGTTTGCCAACAGCGAGGGCGTCACTCTCCACACCGACATTCGCATCGGCCACCCGGCCCGCGGGTTGGTAGATTACATCTCCGAAAGAGGGATAGATCTGCTGGTGCTCGGTCATAGTGGGCATTCCAGTCTGTGGGGGACGTTCCTCGGCACGACTGCTGATAAGGTAGTGCGCCACGCCCTCTGCTCCGTGTTGGTGGTACGATGAAGCCGCTGACTGCTTCCAGAGAAGACGCTGCGACAACACCAGCCCCTCCGCGTCCCAGGAAGTGGCTCAACCGCAACGTCGCAGGCATGGGGCTCACCAGCCTGCTCAGTGACCTCGGGCATGAAAGCGCGACGGCAGTATTGCCGGCTTTTCTGAGCACGATCGGCGCCTCCGCGACCGCACTGGGAGTGATTGAAGGAGTGGCAGACGCGGTGTCGAGTTTCGTGAAGCTGGGTGCGGGTTGGTATAGCGACCGGGTCGGGCAGCGCAAACCCATTACCGTTGCCGGCTACGCGGTTACTGGTGTGTCCACGGGGATCTTTGCCTTGGCCTGGAGCTGGCCGCTCGTCCTGGTCGGGCGGGCGATCGGCTGGTTTGGCCGCGGCGTCCGCGGTCCACTAAGAGACGCGATGCTGGCAGAGTCGGTCTCTCAGGAAGATACGGGCAAGGCGTTCGGCTTTCATCGGGCCGGGGATACCCTCGGCGCCATCCTCGGACCGCTGCTGGCAGTCCTCATTATCGGACAGCTGGAATCGGTTCCTCTGGCCGATCCTTCACAGCCGTTTCGTCTGGTTTTTCTCCTGACCGTGATCCCCGGCGTTGGATCGGCGCTGGCTTTTGCCCTCATGGTCAAGGAACGGCGGCGGCCCGCAAACCACGAGTTGCACTTCTGGGCCAGCCTGCGCGCTTTTCCTCGCTCCTATAAACGTTTTCTCATTGGCGTTGGTATTTTTGGCCTGGGCGATTTTGCTCACACCCTCCTCATCCTGCGAGCGACAGAGTTGCTCACCCCGGAGTTCGGTATGACTCATGCCGCTCAACTCGCCGCCTTGCTCTTCACGGCGCGCAATGTGTTCTACGCGCTGGCTTCGTATCCCATCGGCGCGCTCAGCGACGTTATCGGCCGGCGTAGTCTACTCGCTGCGGGGTATCTCTCCGCCGCAGTGATGTGCCTGGGATTTCTGCTCCCAGTCTCGTCGTTGTGGTACCTGGGAGTGCTCTTCGCCCTAGCTGGAACGTACATAGCGGTGGAAGATGCTCTAGAAGGTGCAATCGCGGCGGACCTGCTTCCATCAGAGGTACGAGGGCTTGGCTACGGCATGCTGGGCACGGTCAATGACCTTGGAGATCTATTTTCTAGCATCATTGTCGGAACGCTGTGGACGTATGTGAGCTCCGCTGCGGGATTTGGCTACGCGGCAGTGTTAGGTTTGGTTGGGGCTCTGCTTGTTTTGCGTATACGGTAAGACGACAGCTCTAAAGAGGGGAATGATGCGTATTGTGATCATCCTCTGACGTCCATGCCAACCTTAAGTATATGACTGAGGGCTCTGAGAAAATTTTGGCGCACGTCGAGCAGGTAGCAGGGGTGTTTCATCTCTCCTCACTTGACTCACAGATAGAGACATGCCGTGCACTGCTTGACAGCACGAACAACATTGAAGTCGCAGTCTTTGGCCGGTTCAAGGCGGGCAAGAGCTCTTTCATTAACAGCCTCATCGGACGAGACATCCTGCCCGTGGGAGTGCTTCCGACCACCTCAGTCATCACCAAGCTCCGCTACGGGCCTGCGGACCAACTGGTGGTCCACTTTTTGGATAAGCGAACCGA
>JBGPOI010000158.1:0-9315 GCA_041487975.1 Binatia bacterium
ATGTTCACCAGCCGAAAATGCAACCAGGCGGCGAAGTCCACTGGATGAAGCTGCTTCCGTTTAGCCGGGATTGTCTTGCAAAAGGTGCGCATGCGCACAGGGACTTGTGCATGCGCCGGGGGCAGATGTCTGCTGCCAGTGATAAAGACGGGCACCGTCCGATGAGAGCCCGTTCTCAGGCGATTTCCACTAGAAGCTGAGCCTCTACTCGACCGTGACGCTCTTAGCCAGATTGCGCGGTTGGTCCACATCCGTGCCGCGGTAGACCGCAATATGGTAGGCCAGAAGCTGCAACGGAATGGTGAGCAGAATCGGCATCAGCAGATGGTTGGTCGTGGGTACCTGGATAATCTCCCAAGCGATCTCTTCCAGTTCAGGAGAAGGCGCATCGGTAAGGGCGATGATCCGCCCGCCGCGTGCCTCGACTTCTTTCATGTTGCCCAGGGTCTTGGGGTAGACGGGATCCTTGGGCAAACACACAACTACGGGCATCTCTTCGTCGATGAGCGCGATGGGGCCGTGTTTCATTTCACCGGCCGGGTAGCCCTCGGCATGGATATAGGAAATCTCCTTGAGCTTGAGCGCGCCTTCGAGAGCAATGGGATAGTTCACCCCGCGACCAAGATACAAAAAGTCGCTGGCATGACCGTACTTCTTGGCAATCTTCTCGATCGCCTTGTCTTTCGTCAGGATCTCTCGCACCAGAGCCGGCAGGTTCATCAAGTCCTCGATAAGCTTGCGCTCCCTTTCTGGAGCGAGTACCCCGCGCCGTCGGCCCAGATACACCGCCAGCAGGTACAGAGCAGTCAACTGGGTGGTGAACGCTTTGGTCGAAGCGACGCTCATCTCTGGGCCGGCGTGAGTGTAGAGGACTATGTCGGCCTTACGCGGGATCGAGGCATCTATCACGTTACAGATCGCCAGGGTTCTCGCCCCAGCAATTTTCCCGCCTTCCAGGGCGGCCAGGGTATCGATGGTTTCGCCCGATTGCGAGACCGCGAGGACGGCGGTGTGCGAGTCGAGCGGCGAGTGCCGGTAGCGGAACTCACTACCATAGTCTACTTCCGTGGGGATACGGGCCAGCTCTTCGAAGAAAAATTTGCCGATGAGGCACGCATGCCAGGCAGTCCCACAAGCCACCAGAGTGAGACGCTTGATCGAGTCGAGCGCCTCACCATGTGTGTCCAACTCTCCCAGCGAGACATTCCCCTCCTCAGGCAAGATGCGGCCGCGCATGGTGTCGATGATCGCCTGCGGCTGTTCGTAGATCTCTTTCAGCAGGAAATGCTTATACCCACCTTTCTGGGCAGTGATGGCATCCCAGGTGATTTGCCGGGGAGTCCGTTCGATCGGTTGGCCGTGAAAATCGAAAAAGGCAACCCCTTCACGGGTGACTTCGGCCATCTCGCCATCGTCGAGGAACGCGACGCGCCGGGTGTAATCGAGCAGGGCTGGGATATCTGACGCAATGAAGTTTTCGCCCTCGCCCATGCCGATAACGATGGGAGTCGAGTTCTTGGCGGTGAGGATTTTTCCCGGCTCGCTCTCACACAATGCCACGATGGCAAAGGAGCCATGGAGACGTTGCAGCGTCGCGCGCGTTGCCTGCATGAAGGACAGGCCTTCCTGGATATATTCGTCGATCAGGTGGGAGATGACCTCAGTATCGGTTTCCGAACTGAATACCCGACCCTTGGCCAGGAGTTCGTGACGCAACTCCAGGTAGTTCTCGATGATGCCATTATGGATCACCACGACCTTCCCGGCGCGATGTGGATGGGCATTCTCCTCCGAAGGACGGCCGTGGGTAGCCCAACGAGTGTGACCCATACCCATGACGCCGTGCACGGGATGGTCGCGCAGCAACTGCTCGAGGTTGCTTAACTTGCCGACTGAACGACGGACGACGATGCCTGCACTGGAGCCCCCATTGGCAAAGACCGCCACTCCGGCGGAATCATAGCCGCGGTATTCCAGACGTTTGAGACCCTGAAGCAGCAACGGGGCTGCTTCGCGATAGCCGATGTAACCGATAATGCCGCACATGTTTGAGTCCTTTGCGTCTGGTGCGTCGATTGCGTGGTGCGTCGTTGCGTCGATTGCGTCTGGTGCGTTTTGCTAGGCTACTCTTCTCTCGCCTCTTGACGCTATAGACGTTATAGACGCTATGGACGCGTTAGACTCAATCGACTTTCTTTTTCGCTTCCTTCGCGCGCTTGGTTGCGGTCCAGCCCTCACGCACCTCTTCCCGGCGGGAATTGAATACCAGGGCACCGGCCGGCACGTCGTGGCGGACAGTGGTGGCGGTAGCGATGTAGACGTCGTCGTGAATGGTGAGGGGCGCCACCAGCGTCGTGTCAGAACCGACTTGCACGCGATCGCCGATCTTAGTGCGATGCTTGTGGAAGCCATCGTAGTTGCAGGTGATCGTGCCGGCGCCGATATTTGCGTCTCGCCCGATCTCGGTGTCGCCGATATAGGACAGATGCTTGGCTTTGCTGTGCTCGCCGATAAGCGATTTTTTCACCTCGACAAAATTACCGATCTCCGCCCGTGGAGCTAACACCGCCCCGCCGCGCAGATGGGCAAAAGGACCGACTTTCGTGCGGTCCCCGAGTTCACTGTCGCTCAACACGACCGAGAAGTGGACGTGGGCATCATCGCCGATTTGACAATTCTCGATATAGGCACTGCCATCGATGCGACACCGCGCGCCGATGGTGGTCTTGCCCTTGAGGTGAGTGTTGGGGCCAATGACCGTGTCTTGGCCGATTGTTACATCCTCGTCAATGTAGACTGTGTCCGGGTCTTCCAAAGTGACGCCGACAGCCAGCCAATGGCTGCGCAGTTGTGCCTGACGTGTTTTTCCCATGATGGCTAGTTCCTCTCGAGAATTGATCCCTCCAACTTCATCAGCATTCGTAGTCAGAAATGCCTGGGTCGGCAATCCGGCGGAAACCGCCTGAGCAACGATATCAGTGAGGTAATATTCGCCCTGCGCGTTGAGTGGTTGGAGCCGCTCAAGAGCGGCAAACAGAAAGTCCGCCTGCACACAGTAAATGCCGGTGTTGATCTCTTGCCCCAGGAGTTCTTCTTGGGAGGCATCGTGCGCTTCGACAATTTTGACCACTTGGCCGTCGTCGGTGCGAATCACCCGGCCATACTTTGCCGGGTCGTCGAGACGGACTGTGAGGACGGACAGAGTGGCGGAGTGAGCGCGATGGTGTTGAATAAAGCCGTTCAGTGTGGCGGTAGTGAGCAGTGGCGTGTCCCCGCAGACGATCAAGACATCTCCGCGGAAGCCGCGGAACTGTGCCTGTGCCGTCCGCGCTGCGTCGCCGGTACCGCGCTGTTCCCGTTGCAAGACAAACTCAATGCCTTGTCCGCCACAGACACGCTGAACCTCAGCCGCCTGATGGCCGACCACCACGACGAGCCGGTCTGGCTGGAGGCGTTGCGTTGCCTGGAGGACATGGGAGAGCAGGGGTTTGCCCGCAATGCAGTGCAGCACTTTAGCCTGGGTCGAACGCATGCGCTTGCCCAAGCCGGCAGCGAGAATCACTACTCCAAGTTGTTCCATGCTCTCTTCATTCTATCGGCCTTTTGGGCAAGATCCAAAATTCGGGGGTCGATTTGTCGGGCCCCACCGTCATGCGCCCTGGTTACGTACCGTCGTTCCGGTATTACGCAAACGACCGAGAGGGGAGATTCTCAAACCAGGGCAGCACAAGCGTTTCGTTGATTGAGTAGGTGTATGCGTGTCCCCACTCAGGCAGCTCCTTGTAGGTCACATTCTCGAAGCCGTTTTCGCTAAAGAGCGCGTGTGCCGCCCGAGCCATTGCCACTGGGAAAATAAAGTCCTGGGCACCGTGGACAATGAACATCGGCAACCTTTTGCTCTCTTCCGGAACCGCCCACGGGCCGAGCACGCCGGCGATCGGCGCGATCCCGGCGAAGAGCTTGGGGCAGCTCAAACCGAGGGCATAACTGAACGTGCCTCCATCCGACAAACCGGTGGCGAAGAGACGACCGGTGTCGATAGCGTACTCGTCGAGCAACTCTTCTACAATGGATAAGATCGAACGGATATCGAGCCCAGGTTGTTGGATCGACCAGGTGCGGTCGAGCGACTTAGGCGAGAGGACAATGTACCCCTTGCTCTTCGCCGGTCGGAGCCAGGTCAGCAAGTAGTCATCGCCGCGGCCGTGGCCTCCGTGCAGCGCAATAATCAGCGGCCAGCGCTGGCTAGGATCGTAATTTTCCGGGACATAGAGCGAATACTCGCCGTGGGCTTCGGTGGCGGGTCTATGCATCACTCCAATACCGGTCTCCACTCCAGCCACGGGTGTCTCCAACTCGGCCAGGTGAGGGAGGACCTCGGTCAACACCCAATATTGCCGCAACGTCGGTAAGTGGGTGCGTAAACTGTAGAGTATATATTTGCCCAAAGAGAAGGCGCGGCGGCTCTGAAAATAGGCGACCAAGGGGTTGAACTCGGAAGCGGTGAGGAACGAGGTGTAGGCATCTTCAAGCTGGGCTAGGGCTTCGCGCCACTTTTGGTGAAAATCCTCCAGACCGGGCGGCGGAGCGAGCCTCTCCAACTCCGTGTTGAGTGGCGGGAACAGATCGCCCACCTTGTCGAAGAGGTCCTGCTTGTGTTGTTTGAGCTTGGCTAGGTGCATCTGTTCCTGCAACGCTTCGAACGCGCGCAAGAACGGCAAGATCTGCTCTTCCTGGTGGCCGATGGCCGCACGATAATGTGCTTCTGGAGTTGGCATGACGTCCCTCCCGAAATTGCCACTCAGGCTACAATCCACCCTGAGCGGTTGCAAGGGGGAACTCCCTATGCCAAGGTGGCTGCGCTATGAAGACCGTGGAAGGCGCGCTAAAGGCGCTGCTCCGGACCTTGCCTGCGGTTGAGAAACTGCTGGCACTCCCTGCGCTGGAACCTTTCGTGTGCCGCTACCACCGTTCTTATATGGCGGATAGTATTCGCGCCGTGCTGGCCTCTATTCGCCAGGAGATTATGGCCGGGGCAATCACGGGGGCCATTACCGAGACTGAAATAGTCCGTCGGGTTGAAGCCGTCATTGCTAGCGATAACCGTTCCCCTCTCCGTTCGGTGGTAAACGCTACTGGCACTATACTCCATACCAACCTGGGACGGGCATTACTGGCGCAGGCCGCGGTTGATGAAGTCGTGCGCGTAGCCACGTCCCCGGTGACTCTGGAGTACGACCTTAGCGAGGGTGGTCGGGGAGACCGGGATGAAGTGATTGAAGCTGATCTTCTTGCGCTGACTGGGGCCGAGGCAGCGACAGTCGTCAATAACAACGCCGCCGCCGTGTTGCTGGCGCTGAACACGCTTGCCGAAGGGAAGGAGGGAATTGTCTCACGCGGAGAGTTGGTCGAGATCGGCGGTTCGTTTCGTATTCCCGATGTCATGCGCAAGAGCGGAGTCTCCCTGCGCGAAGTTGGGACGACCAATCGCACACGCCTGCAGGATTATGCCGAGGCCATCACTCCCCAGACCGGTGTGCTGCTCAAGGTCCATCCCAGTAACTACCGTATCATCGGTTTTACCAGCACTGTCGAGCTGGCAGAATTGGTGGCGCTCGGGCGGGCGCAGCAGATTCCGGTGATGGAGGATTTGGGTGCCGGCGCACTCATTGATCTGGCTCAGTACGGTCTGCCCAGAGAGCCGGTGGTGGCTGAGCGTGTGGCCGCTGGTGTGGATGTTGTCACTTTTAGTGGGGACAAGCTGCTCGGTGGTCCTCAGGCAGGGCTGATTGTCGGCCGTGCCGAGTCCATAACCCGCATCAAGAAAAATCCCCTCAAGCGCGCCCTGCGGCCGGACAAGCTGACGCTGGCCGCGTTGAGCGCCACGCTGCGTCTCTATCGCCGCTCCCCTGCTCTGGCCGCGGAGCTGCCGACCTTACGCTGGCTGACCCGGCCGCGGGCGGAGATGGACACGATTGCCGCGCAAACGCTGCCGTTGCTGCAAGCTCGTCTCGGTGAAGAATTTGTGCTCACCGTCGAAGATGCCGGCGCTCAGATTGGCAGCGGCGCCCTGCCCGAGCAGGAGTTACCCAGCCGGGTTATTGTGATTCGTCACCAGCGGTTATCGGCCGAGAAAATCGCTGCGCGCTTTCGTGCGTCTGATCCGCCGATCCTCGGGCGCATCCGCGATGGCGCATTCCTCTTGGACCTACGGGGGATCTTCGCGGCGGAAGAGTTGATGCTGCGGACGCCGTAGAGGCGGTTGGTGGATGGCGGAGAAGGGATGGAGTCGAACCATCCGCGCAACATTACGCCACGCAACTCGGTTTTGAAGACCGGTGGAGCCACCGGGCCCCATCCTTCTCCACACAGTGAAATCAGGCACTTAGCACGCCGGCCGGAGGGAGTCCAGGTCCGTGTGACACCAGCGTTACACCAACCGCGTGCGTGCCACCTTCGACTACCGCCACAGAGTGTGAGAGAAGGCTTGTTGTAGCGAGCGAAGACCTTAGTTCGTAGGAACAGAGAAAAGCAAGTATTGTGGCCGAACCTGTCAGAATAAGGCATTCTACGAACGCCACGGAAGAAAACTGAGAAGACAGCGGCGCGCGAAGTATCGTGAGGAAACAAGCCGTCAGTGAAATTTTTCCTCATTACAGCGGAATAACGACAGAGAGGTTGTGTGGCAGGAAAAAACGATAAAGAAAACGATAACGGCGCAACCCTCGGCTTCGAGCGCGAACTGTGGAAGGCGGCCGACGCGCTACGCAATAACATGGACGCGGCGGAGTACAAGCACGTCGTCCTCGGCCTGATCTTCCTCAAGTACATCTCCGATGCTTTTGAGGCCAAGCACGCCGAACTTGCCGCGCAAACGGCGGAAGGCGCCGACCCGGAAGACCCCGACGAATACCGCGCCGTCAGCATCTTCTGGGTGCCGCAGGAGGCCCGCTGGCAGCATCTCAAGGCTAGCGCGCCGCAGCCCACCATCGGCAAGCTGGTGGACGACGCCATGAGCGCCATCGAGCGCGACAACCCGTCGCTCAAGGGCGTGCTGCCCAAGGACTACGCCCGCCCGGGGCTCGACAAGCAGCGGCTCGGCCAGCTCATCAACTTGGTGAGCGACATCGGCCTGGGCTCGCCCGCCGACCGTGCCAAGGACATCCTCGGTCGCGTCTACGAATACTTCCTTTCCCAGTTCGCCAGCGCAGAGGGCAAAAAGGGCGGGCAGTTCTACACACCCTCGCGCGTGGTGCGTGTGCTGGTTGAGATGCTCGCGCCCTACAAGGGCCGCGTGTACGACCCCTGCTGCGGCTCGGGCGGCATGTTCGTGAGCAGCGAGAAGTTCATCGAGGCCCACAGCGGCAAACTCGGCGACATCTCCATCTACGGCCAGGAGTCCAACTACACCACTTGGCGGCTGGCTAAGATGAACCTTGCCATCCGCGGCATCGACGCACAGATCGCCCACGGCGACACCTTCCACAACGACCGGCACCCCGACCTCAAGGCCGACTACGTGTTGGCCAACCCGCCCTTCAACGACAGCGACTGGCGCGGCGAGCTGCTGAAGGACGACAAGCGTTGGGTGTACGGCGTGCCGCCCGCGGGCAACGCCAACTTCGCCTGGGTGCAGCATTTCGTCCACCATCTCGTGCCCACGGGGCTCGCGGGCTTCGTGCTCGCCAATGGCTCGATGTCGTCCAACCAGTCGGGCGAGGGCGAGATCCGCAAAGCGATCATCGAGGCCGACCTGGTGGACTGCATGGTAGCCCTACCAGGCCAGCTCTTTTACTCGACGCAGATCCCGGTTTGCCTGTGGTTCCTCACCCGCAGTAAGAAGAACGGAGGGTTCCGTGATCGGCGCGGTCAGACGCTCTTCATCGATGCGCGCAAGATGGGGACCCTGGTGGACCGCGTTCACCGCGACCTCACTGATGAAGATGTCGCAAAGATCGCCGGCACTTACCACGCCTGGCGCGGCGATAAATCGTCCGTTCGTCCTGAGCTTGTCGAAGGACGAACGGAGTACAAAGACATCCCAGGCTTCGGTAAATCCGCCACGCTCGACGACATCCGCAAGCACGGCCACGTGCTCACGCCCGGGCGCTACGTCGGTGCCGAGGCGGCCGAGGAGGACGACGAGCTGTTCGAGGAGAAGATGAAGCGGCTCACCGCCACGCTGCAACAGCAGATGAGGGAGGCCGCAAAGCTGGATGCTGCCATCGCCGCCAACCTGAAGGAATTGGAGTATGGCGGAGAAAGACCGGCTAAGCCGTCTTGTTAAACATTTGCGCCTTTCTTTTTAATAAGCTAACCGCTTATTTAGCGATCGTTGAATAGTGAAAGAAGGACATGAAACGAGGACTCATAGGCCGGTACGAGATTACCAGTGTGGCTGGAGAACAGATCCGTGCCTTTGTGCCGCACTCGTTGCCCCCAAATCCGCCGCTGGATCTCGGCGACACACGGCAGCTTGTGCTCGAGCGAGCACTTTTGGCTTTGGGCAGGTTAGACAGTATCTCCACATTGCTGCCTGATCCGCATCTCTTCCTTTACTCATATGTGCGCAGGGAAGCCGTGGTTTCTTCGCAAATTGAAGGAACTCAGTCCTCACTGTCGGACCTGCTGCTGTTTGAACTGGAAGAAGTGCCGGGGGTGCCGTTGGAGGATGTAGTGGAGGTCTCCAATTACGTCGCTGCCCTTGAGCATGGTCTTGCACGCCTGCGAGAGGGATTTCCGCTCTCGAACAGACTCATCCGGGAAATGCACGAGAAGCTGCTCTCGCGCGGCAGAGGAAGCGAGAAGTCGCCCGGAGAATTTCGCCGTTCACAGAACTGGATCGGCGGCACCCGGCCCGGTAACGCCCACTTCGTCCCTCCACCGCCTCAGCATGTGGAAGACTGCATGGCAGCTTTCGAGCGCTTTATTCATCAGGAGCAACCGCGCCTGCCAGCGCTGGTGAAAACTGCACTGGCACACGTCCAGTTTGAGACGATCCATCCTTTTCTGGACGGCAACGGCCGAGTGGGCCGGCTGTTGATTGTGCTGATGCTGCACCATGCCGGTATGCTCTCTCAACCGCTGCTCTATTTGAGTTTGTATTTCAAGCAACATCGAGCCGAGTATTACCGCTTGCTCGATGCGGTGCGCGCCGGGGGAGATTGGGAAGCATGGCTTGACTTCTTCCTGGAGGGAGTGGAGAGCACGGCCACCAGCGCGGTCAACACGACACAGCGCCTGGTCAAGCTCTTCAAAGACGATGCGAGTTGCATTCAGGAACGTAGACGAGCCGCTGCAACAGTGCTGCGCGTG
>JBGPOI010000159.1:0-9314 GCA_041487975.1 Binatia bacterium
CGGCTGGTACCTCGAACTGGAGTGGCACAAGACACCGCAGTTCGATGATAGCGAACTCGAACTCGAACTCCGCCCCATACTCGAAAAGGATATTGGCCCTTTTTCGCTCATGTTCAATCCGAAGTTTGAAAAGGCGATCTTTGTGGGACCGAACAAGAACAAGGGGTTTGAGTTTGGCTATGCGGGGGGGCTCTATTACCGTTGGTTGCGCTCCCTGTCGCTAGGGCTCGAGTTTTACGGTGGGGTGGGGTTGATGAACGATGCGGACCCGCCCAAGGAACAGCAGCACTACCTCTTCCCGGTCCTCTGGGGTGAACTGCCGTATGGGATCGAATATAACCTCGGGCCTGGCATCGGGCTGACGCGCGGCTCCGACCGCGTAATCATGAAGTTTAATCTGGAGCTGGAGCACTTCGTCGGGTCGCTCTTCGGGGCGTCGTCCGAGTCGGGGTGGTTCTTCTAGGCCGTCGCAGGCCTTATATAGGTATTGTCAAGGTAACAACGTGTTGACGGACAAGGACGGGTGTGATGGAACCCCGTCGCTCGCTGCATCGCACGCGCTGGAAGCGCCGCCGCCGGTTACGTTGTAGGCGAATAGTGCTAGGCTTAAATTATTATAGCGGCGGCGTCTCATGCACGTGACGTTTTACCATGACTGCGACATCCCTATTCCCCCGCGGCTCTACGGCGGCACCGAGCGGGTGATCTACTGGCTGGGCAAGGCGCTCGTTCAACTCGGCCACCAGGTCACGCTTCTCGCGCGACCCGGTAGCGGGATCCCCGGCGCAGAACTGCGGCCTTTGACCGATGCGCACGTGGCGGGGACTGGCTGGACGCAGCTGGTACCCGATTCGTGTGACCTGCTGCATCTTTGGAGACCTCCCTCAGTACCGTTGCCAAAGCCATTCCTTGTGACCATGGGGAGCAACGGCCGGCCGGGCGTGAGATTCCCACCCAACACCGTTTTCGTTTCCCGTAAGCATGCCGCCAACCACGGTTCCAGGCACTTCGTCTACAATGGTATTGATCCCACGGAATACGATTGCTGCCCGACGAGAGAGGATTACGCCGTGTTCCTGGCCATTGCCCGGACGCGCACGAAAAACCTGGCCGGCGCCGTCCAAGTGGCGCGAGAGGCCGGGATCAAGCTGCACGTGATGGGCTCGCGCAATTGGCCGTGTAACGTCCAACGGCTGCTCCCAACGATCCGCGGCGTCCGTTATCACGGCATGGTGGGGGGGTGGGAGAAACGCGAGCTATTGTCTCGGGCGCGGTGCTTGATTTTCCCGGTGCGCTACCCCGAACCGTTTGGCGTGGCGGTCACGGAGGCGATGGTCAGCGGGTGTTACGTAGTGGGCACCCCCTACGGCGCGCTGCCGGAAATTGTTACGCCGGCTGTGGGGATGTTGAGCACGACCACGCGCGACTTAGTGGAGGCGATCCGAAACCCGGCCCGCTTTGATCCGGAGGCCTGCCGCAACCGAGTCCTTGACGGCGGCTTCACACATCTGGACATGGCGCGAAACTACCTGCGCTACTACGAGACAGTGCTGACACAGGGTCAGCTTGGCGAGGCCGATGAAGCCCCGCCGGGAACAACCCCGGGCTTCGATTACAGACAACCCCTACCCTGGGACGAGTGACCCGGCCGCGTGCCGCAGGGGCGCTCAGGAGTGCAGGGCGCGGCTCTGTCGCGCGAGGGGTTCGTTCACGGGGCAAAATCCAGTGTGATTCCTTGCTTACGGTACGGCCAGTTTGCGGCCGTCCGTAAGGAATGTTGTTGATCGACTAAATCCCTAAGCCCCACCCTTTGGGCGGGGAACCTTCTGGACCTAGATATGGTCATTTGTTTCGGAATCCAGCGCAACGGCATACTTATCCATCATCCTTCGGCTTTCCTTCAGAAAAACCTCATCGTTCTTCCGCTTCCCTTTCGCCGTCCAGATGCACGCTTTGTCGGAAAATTCGTAATCGACAACGCTTTTTCCGATGGAATAGACCGACAACCTTTCTTTGAGCTTACTAAACAAATAGGAAAAATATAGACCTGATTGATCAAAATAAAAATGAAAATTAGGTCGAATTCTGGGATATTGCTTCTGGAATTTTATTGCTATTCCAGAGAAAAAGTTTATGAATTCCAGAGATTTCTTCGTGTTGTTGAAAATGACGCAGAAAGCAGCAATTTTCCTATTGAGTCTTCTCTTCTTCAGCCTGACATAAAGCCCAATGTCATGCTGTCGCGCGTTCGCGATCACCTGCTGCAAGGAGTTCATGATCAAGCTATCCGCGTCGAGACATACAATCAAAGATTTCGACTCTTCAATTATCTTTCTGACCGCCACGAATCGAAACGCCGTATAGTACATCCCCCGCTCAGGAAGATTCCCAAAGTCTATATCATATTCATAAGTATACGATAAATTCATATCACTGAATTTTTCTTTCATCGATTCAAGGTGCCGCAATATTTCAGAAGATGGCTCGTACAAATGCACATGTATTCCGTATTCGCGCGCGTTTTCATAACAGGAGAATATTAGACTATACCCGAAACGCTCCATGAACTGATCGTTGCAGGCGAAGAAGATCACGCCATTTGCATTCTCACGGGGAAAAACACCCTTGATCCGCGAAATATGACTATTGACGGCCTCCGCGCTTTCCTTGGGATTGAGAAGAACGCTCAGAGAATAGAACACATTAAAATAGAACCATTCCACTCTCTCCAAAAAATAGGGTACTCGCATCTCTCCATCCCACTGCTTGCGCCGATATTTAGCGTGCAATCCCCGGCAAGGCAATACGGCTTCCAGGCGCAGGTCCCGCACGAGGCAAAACGTGTTTGATGACCCAGCGATTGAGGGTGAAGTGACCCACTGCCACACCCTGCTCGCCCATCATCTCCTCTAACTGCCGGTAGGAAAGCGGATACGCCACGTACCACCGTACGCCCCACAGGATGATCTCCCGCTCAAATTGACTGCTCTTGAAGTAGATCATGCCGCCTTTCCTCCACCTCTCGATCAGTGGAGAAGCATAACAGAACATTCATCAAGTGAGGAATTGCGATAAAACCGAAAAAATATCGTAAAGACGGAAAAGAGCTTAGCCGAAAAACGAACGTGACGGGAGACTCTAAACCATTCATTGCCGTCTATCCTCTACGGCAAAGTTAGTAGTGCACTAACAGAACAAACGTCAATTTCACCTCACTCCCTCTTTACCGAGCAACACCTCCAGATACCGATCAGCCGCGCGGTCCACCGCAAACAGCGCTCCTCGGGCTTGTAACCGATCGCGATCAGGGGGTGTATTGAGCACCGAGAGTATCGCCTTGGCAAGCGCCACGTCGCCGCCGACTGGCACGAGCGGACCATACTTGCCATTCTCTAGAATTTCCGCTGGACCACTAGGACAGTCGGTGCTGACTACTGGACAGCCACAAGCGAGGGCTTCAATCAGCACGCTTGGCAGGCCCTCCCAGGCAGAGGACAGCACGAAAACAGCCGCACGTGCCATGTACGTGAAGGGATTGGTCACAAAGCCAGGCAACGTTACGTCATCGGCAATGCCCAATTGGGTGGCCAGTGACATCAACTCGGTCCGGAGTTGTGCATGCGTTGCGTCGGCTTCGCCGAGGATCATTAAGCGAGCTTCCCGCTTCGCCCGCACACGGGCAAAGGCTCTGAGTAGGGTTGGAAAGTCTTTTTGCTCATGCAGCCTTCCTACTCCAAGCACGACTGGCGGAGCGCTTGGCTGAAACCAGGGATGGTCGAGCGGCGCTTTGGATTGGCTGTCCACTGTCGGACTCACGATCGGATTATAGATCGTGGTGATACGTTCACGCGGGATACCAGCGTATTGAGACAAATCATCGGCTACCCCGTTGGAGACAGCGATGATGGCATCCGCTCCAAGATAGACCCGTCCCATCAACGGGGGGAGAAATCGCCGTCGCCACTTCCGCCCCTTTTGCGACAAGGTCATATTTTGAGACAGGGCATTGTGCTCACTGATGACTATCCGAGTTGAAACACCGGCTAACTGCCGAGCCCACACAACCATGAGATTTGATTTAGTCATTGCCGACAGCAAAACCTGCGGGCGTTCGCGCCGCAGATAACGTGCAAGGTCCGCAAGATAGCGAAACTGCTTCGATCCTTTGAGCGGCAACAGGACCGGCCGCAATAGCGGTTTCAGACCTTTAGGATCAGCCGCGAGGATGAGAAACCGTGCCCACCCTGGCAGAGCGGCTTTGAGCGCAACGACATTAACTTCAGCCGGCACCCGGTCCCGAGAAGGCCCCTCAACACGGCGTAATACCAAATCAATCCAATGACCACGCGCTGCCAAAGCGCCAGCCAGATTGAGCATCACCCGCTCCACTCCCCCTCCCCCAAGAGAAGGCATGAAAAGAGCAATATGGCTCGGAGCGTCTCTCCCACGATTTCTCGTTGCGGTCCGGTCTCCTGCCTCACCTGTGTTTAGACGCATCGACTCACCTGAGTGGATCAGGATTCCGTGCGCCGGAGAAAAGGTGTGTACAAGGAGAGAGGTTTACGCAGGCCCCGCCAGGCGTTTCGCCGCAACGGCGACCCCCAAAAACGCCGCCACGCCGTCCACTCACGACCCGCCAACGCATACCAACACCCTTTCAGCCACAATCGGCCCAGCATTTCCGAGAATGCGGGCTCGGGATAGCACAGCGCACGCTGATTCGCCTCCTGCAGTCCCAGTAACCAGGCCTCTGCCCATTGCAAATACCTGAGATCTGGCGTGAACTTCTGCTTACGCATACTGCGCAGCAGGAAATGGCGCTCCAGGTCGGTGTCGGTAAATACAATGCCGAGCATGCGCAGCTGAGCGGCATAGATCGCCAACCGCCGGTCTTTCATGCGGAGAGCTTTTTCCTGAGTAATACGACCACTGTGCATCCTGCGACGCACTAAGACTTCAGGCAAGGTCGCGAGCTTGTTTTTCGCCGCAATGCGAGCCCAGAGGTCAAAATCCTCACTGAGATCATATTCCTCTCGGTGACCATACTCCCGCAAAACAACGGTCCGGGCCATACTCGCAGAATTCTCAATACCCGATTGGAAAAGCCGCTGAGCGGCAATTTCATCCGGCAAGACGGGTTTGCGCTTGACTCGTCTGAGTGATCGGCCCTCTTCGTCTATCCATGCGATCCAGGCACCTACGGCTGCGTAATCGGGATGGCTATCGAGAAAAGAGACCTGCTTCGCGAACCGTTCTGAACAAGCCCAATCGTCACTGTCCAGGAACGCGAGATACTCACCGTGCGCGAGTCGAATGCCCTTGTTGCGCGTTTTCGGAATGCCCTCATTAGTCTCATTGCACACCAGGCGAATGCGAGGGTCGTGATAGGACCACACGACTTCTCGACTCCTGTCGGTGGAGCCGTCATCGATCACGAGTAGCTCAAAGTCAGTGAAGGTTTGGGCCAAGATACTGTCGATCGCATCACCAACGTACTTTTCTCGGTTGTAAACCGGAATCACAGCAGTAACTTTTGGTGAATCAGTCATGACGATCGCGAGCTGTCGGCGAAGAGTTGACGAATACGCGTGACCGCACGCTCCATATCGTCAAGAGGTTGGGAGAGGAGCGAAGGCGCGACCTCGCCGAATCGCGTGATGCTGAGAAGAGAGGCAAGGAAGTTCCCTGTGTCGCCATATCTTGTTCCCGCGAGTCTGGGGATACAAGAAGCCTGCCATAGGCAGCCTCTCTGCTATACGCAGCTGGGTGGTGGTCCTGGACAGAGACTCCTGCGCGATCTTGCCTGTCAAAGTCAGGGAACTTCTCCCTCTTCTCAGCGTCACGCCACCCAGGCTCCCCGCTTGAGACAGAAGGCGAGTGCAAAATTTGTTGACAGTCCGTGCGGGCAAGAGGCCGTTTTTTGCAGGGATTCAACCAGCTACCCTGACAGTCGTTGGAGAACTTGCAAGCGGGATAGGGTGACGCAGGGGACGTAAGGTCAATGCCTTCTCGAAAGCCCCGGATTACTTGGAGCATCAGCTTATCTTAGCGTTTGCCTACTCCCATTTCGTTGTGCCGCCTCGTGGCTTGCGGCAAGCGTTGCCGCGCCCTCTTCCGATCAGCCATTGTCAAACGCAATCTTCCCCTTTCCATGCTTTGTTGCTGGCAGCTTTTGTACACAGGGCGATCCTGGCGGTTACCCTCTCAGTTTTCCTTTCACGTTTGACCCCCTCCAGTAAATCGACTATACCCTTACGAGTGGACTCCACCCGCCACGCGCTGGGCTGAGATAACCAGAACAATAAGGTTTGGCATGGACCTGACGGCCTGGACCCTCGACGACGAACGCTTTCTCCACGTGCTCAGTGGCATGATGACCCACGGCGAGCGCTTACAAAATTCCCCGCTCAAAGACTCGCCGCCTCCGCAAGAAGACTTGGCCAGTGACGTCGTTCGCCAGGAACTAGAACCATTTGTGCGGAAAGGAAAACTGCGAGTCGAGCGGATCAGCTACGTCGAGGGCCGCGGCAACCTAATCCTCACCTATCCTGGCAAGACCGCTCGTACCGTCGCCTTCGTTGGGGCTCACCTCGATGTGGTGCCAGCAAACCCGACCGAGTGGCAGCGCCCGCCCTTCGAGCTCCAGATCGAAGGCGATCGGCTCTATGGTCGAGGGGTGACCGATTGCCTCGGGCATGTGGCCGTGCTCACCGATCTCTTTGCCCAACTGGCCGAGGCCAAGGTTGAACTCGATCATACCGTGGTCGCCGTGATCATTGCCAACGAGGAGATGTCGAATACCCACGGGGTTGGTATCAACCGACTCGTGAAAGACGGCAAGCTCGCGCATCTGCAAAATGGCCCGCTCTACTGGATCGATAGCGCCAACTTCGGCCCCACGATTGGTACCGGCGGCATGGCGACTTGGCGGCTTGTGGTTGAAGGCAAGGTCGCACACTCTGGTTTTCCTCAAAACGGCATCAACGCCGCCGAACTCGCGTTCGTGGTCACGCAGGCGCTACAGGAGTGGTTCTATCGCAATTACCTGCCCCATCCGAAGGAGAATGAGTATGGGTTTCTCTCGCCATCTTCGCTCAAGCCGACTCGCGTGCAGGTCGAGAACGACACACTGACCAAGATTCCGGCCAAAGCGGTGATCGAAGGCGACATTCGCCTGACCCCCTGGTATTCGCCGCAAGAAGTCAAAGAAGGAGCCATTGCTTTCATCAACAGTTTGGATGTGAATCAACTACGGATGTTCGGTCCCAGCCGCTACCGCTTGGCCGATGCGGTCGGCACGGTGAAATTTGAGCTCGGCGCGCCCTCCGGTGGCATCGCCTGTGATCGCACTTCTCCCGGGTATCTGGCACTGGCTGAAGCGATTGCCGCGGTCCGCCCTGAGGCCAAGCCCTTTGCTCTCACTGGCAGTTTGCCTTATGTGCGCTTCCTCCAGCGCAACGGCTTCGACGTACAGATCACCGGCTTTGGCCGCATGGACACCTATCATGCACCGAACGAGTTTGCTGAACTCAGCCACATGCGCGAGGGGTTTCGCATCTTGTGCCATGTCTTGGCGAAGTTTGGATAAGGATTGAATCATTGACTCATTGGAGTATTGAATCATTGAAGAACAAAGACACTCAGATCAAGAGAACATGGATCAATGAACAAATAAGCCAATGGGCCGATGAGCCAATGGGCCTGCTGATCGCTGACAACTGACCGCTGATTGCTTCCGGAAGATAGGAGCACCTCATGGAGTGGACCCTACCGCCTGACGAGCAAGAAATTGTTTCCCTGATCTCCCGTCTGGCGCGCGAGCGTTTCGCCCCGCGCGCAGCCCGCTACGACGCGGAGAATACTTTTCCCACCGAGAACTACGCCGACTTGCGCGAGCACCGGTTGATGGACCTGACCGTGCCCAAGGAGTACGGCGGCAAGGGACTCAGTTCCCTGGCCTACTGCCTGGCCATGCGCGAGATGGCCAAGGGTGATTCCTCCACTGCTCTGACCTTTAACATGCATGCGACGATCATGACGATCATCGCGCACATCGCCACGCCTGAACAAAAAGAGCGGTACTTCGGCGAGGTCGTACGGCGGGGAGCGATCTTTGCCTCCATCGGCTCGGAGCCCAACGCCAGCCCCAACTCCAGCAAATTTTACATCGAAACTACCCTGAGCAAGACGCCCGGCGGCTACCGGCTCAACGGGAACAAATTCTTTTGCTCGTTCGGTAACGCGGCTGATTACTACTTCATCTATGCCATGCTGGAGAACACCAAACGAATCCGCGAAGGCTTGGTGAGCGCGGTAGTGCCGAAAGGAACGCCTGGAGTTACGGTGATTGAGACGTGGAACTCGATGGCTATGCGCGCCACGGCCAGCCATAGCATGACGTACCAGGATGGGTTCGTGCGGGAAGACGACATCGTCGGTCCGCCTGGCGTAGTGTTCACCAGCGGCCTGGGGATCGAATACGCTGTCGGGTATGCGACGATCTACCTGGGCATTGCTGAAGCGGCCTACGAGTTTGCCCGTGACTACGCGCGCACCCGGGTTATCAAACCCGACACGCAACCCATCGGTCACAGTCCGGTGATCCAGCGCTACATTGCTGAGATGAGCGTGGCCCTGGAGGCGGCGCGGCTCATGAGTGCGCAGGCGGCGCTGACCTCACGTCCCGGTACGTCAGAGCGGGTGTTTGCTATCAGCCAGGCGAAGTATCTCTCGGCCGAGACCGCTATCAAGGTGACCGACCTGGCGCTGCGCGTGTGTGGCGGACGTGGGCTGCTCAAGGACTATCCGCTGGAGCGGTACTATCGTGATGTTCGTGCCGGCTTGGTGATGGGGCCGAGCACCGATTTTCTCTTGTTGAACATTGGCCGAGCCGAACTGGGTCTGAACATGCCGCTCAGAGGGTAAGGGGATGTCTGAAATGGCGGCGCCAACGCGCCGACCGTGGCCGAACACACCATCTGCCAACGCGCGCCAGGTTGCTGCCGGGCAGAAGCCGAGTCGGTGGTAACGGGATTATAGAGACAACTTGGACATGGATCTCTCTCCCTTTAGAAGGAGGAGAAGGCAACTTAATAGCAGTCCGGAAACCCTTGTCTTACTTTGCCGTCGCCACCTGCATCTGCCGCGCCGGCGCTTCCTGTACAGTTGAACCGGAGGGCAACAGCAAGACAACACTCCACGGCAGCAGGGGCAGGACACTGATAATCCGCATGGCGGTTTCCACTCCCCAGGTGTCAGCCACTATGCCCAACGCGGTTACTCCCAGACCACCGGCGCCGATTCCTAGACCGGTC
>JBGPOI010000160.1:0-9295 GCA_041487975.1 Binatia bacterium
AGCGGACAACTTTTCTTTTTTAGCCCTCAATTTTCTGCCAGGGTGCGGTCGATTGACCACTTGCCGCCGCCGTGGATCACGATTGCGACGGCCAGGCCGATTGCCAGAATGTGGAACTCGAACCCTTCTCTTACCGGCTTGCCGGCCCAATTCATAAAGAAACCAAACTGCCAGTTGACCAGCAGCATGGCTCCCAGCATGATGATGCCAATGCCACCAGCAGCGACCCGTGAGAGAAAGCCAACTAGCAAACCGAGACCACCGAAAAATTCACCGATAGTCACCAATACCGCAACGACCGTCGGAAATCCGATCTGGTGAAACAGCTCGATCGTGCCGAAGAGCCCCAGACCGCCGAACCAGCCGAGGAGCTTCTGCGCACCGTGCGGGAACATCACAATCCCCAGAGCCAGGCGCAGCACGAGAACCGTTACGGTATCGTCCGTCCGTGTGAGTTGCCTCCACATGGTACACCTCTATAGTGATAAGGATTGCGAAGATCCGTAAGGAGGAACTGCCTGGACGAGGTGCTACCTCGCGGTCGGTGAATCTTCCTCCTTCTACAAGTGATCGCCCACGAGGAGTTGATGCTCTGTTACCCTGGTACCTTCCCACTCTGCTATTCTTCCTACCGCCAGAACGGTCTCGCAATCAACTAGGGCGAGGTTTTTCCTGAGCCGAGGGCAACCGGGCTGGACGCTTCTTCTGTGCTGTCCTATGAAGCTTTGGTGGTTCGAGGTGGGCGTAATCGCCCCGCAGATGGCGGACGGCCTAACAATTCGACGGAGGGACAGGAAGATGCGATTTGACGGCAAGGTCGGACTGGTAACGGGAGCGGGCTCGGGCATCGGGCGCGCGACGGCCATCGGATTCGCCACGCGCGGTGGCGCGGTCGCGGTGGCAGACATCAACGGGGAGAACGCGACTAAGGTCGCCGCCGAGATCGCGGCGGCGGGCGGACAGGCGCTCGCGATCGTCGCCGACGTCACCCGGTCGGCGGATATCGACATGATGGTTGCGCGGACGACAAGTGCGTTCGGGCGCCTCGACTTTCTTCATAACAACGCGTTCGGTATGCCGGTCGCCCAGACGAGCACCCAGGTCGCCTCGCGCACGGCGGACGTGGACGACGACGTGTGGAACCACATGATCGACGTCGGTTTGACGGCCGTCTTCCGCGCGATGAAACGGGCGATCCCCGTGATGCGCGCGTACGGCGGTGGCGCGATCGTGAATACCGCGTCGATTTCGGGGTTGCGTGCCGACTACGGCATCGCGGCCTACAACGCCGCCAAGGCGGGCGTGATCAATCTCACGCGCGTCGTCGCCATCGAGTATGCGCGCTACGGCATCCGCGCCAATTGCATTTGTCCGGGGGCCATCGACACGCCGCTGTTGGCGCCGGCGCTGGCGCAGCCGGGGTTTGCCGACAGGATCAAGGAGGCGATCCCGATGGGACGGCTGGGGCAGCCAGGGGAAATGGCGAATGTCGTCCTGTTCCTGGCCTCTGATCTTGCGTCGTTTGTGACCGGCGCCGCGTTTGTCGCCGACGGCGGCCAAACCGCCAAGACGGGCAGCCCCTCGTTTATGCCCGAGTGAGGCGAGGAGAGTTAATGATAGGGAGAGTCTGGTTGATAAACACAAATAGTCGTTCCGGATGCCTGTCTGCACAGGCATGACGGCCCATGTCTGAGGAGAAAGGGGTCAGGTCTGCTCTTAAAATCCACCCTGAGAGCACGACTGAGAACCCTGAGAGCATTTAAGTGTTTTGTGCACATTATAAGGAGGTGAGCGACATGTCCAAATCACAAGATACAAAGAAAGACAAAAAGAAACAGCCCCAGAAAACAGCTAAGGAAAAGAAGCAGGCAAAGCGAGAAAAGAAGAACAAATGATCTACTGCTGTCATTCTTTCTGCCGTTCTTTCAGTAACCAAGCGCGCTTTGCATACGGATAAAGTGAAGGAGGTTGAGTACGATGGCAAAGAAGTATCGCAGTGAGGCGTTGAAAGCCTTGCACGAAACGATGCAGGGAGAAGTGCCCGCAGGGGCCGTCTTTGAAGTTGCTGGCCCTAGTGCAGAAGAAGGGCCTTGAAGCGATAGCCTGAGCACAGTTGGCCGGAAACAGCCAGCGCCAGCGCAAAGTGGGCGACCCCACCAAATGTCTGAAAAGGGTTCCGATACACTCCTGAAAATGGGGATGCTTAGGCGGCCAGGGGTTGTAAGCTCATGGCATAGCCCAAACGCTCCAGGCGACGGACGAGGCAGTACTCCACGCGGTGGCGATCCAATTCATCAAAGTAGGTGGTGCCCAAGTCACTATACGGCTCCAGGAGAAAGGGGTCAGGTCTTGCATTATAAGTTTTCTCTTCCTCCTGCGGACCAGGGCGGGATGCCTGCCCCTTGTCGCGCTTGGCGCACCCCAGAGAAAGTGATATTTCAAGACCTGACCCTAAACCTACTCATCAGGGGAGAAGCCAGGCGCTGAAAGGCGCCTGGCTTGGTAATTCCCCGAGGCTCATGTCCAAATCTTGTGCACTCACCGCTGTTCGCCCTTCGACTTCGCTCACGCTACGCTCAGGACGAACGGAGCATAAGCTCAAGATTGCCCAGCTTCTGTACATAAGCCTTTCCCGATAGCCGCGCGGCCTCTACTGGAGATTGAAGACACGGGCGGCGTTATCCCACAACAGCTTGCGTTTGGACTCCGGGGAGAGCGGCTGCTTGAGCATCGCTTCCACCCCCCAGGGGAAGGTGCCATCGGGATGCGGATAGTCACTATCCCAGGTGAAGTTGTCGTCGCCCACCAATTGCACCGCCGCCGGCATCGTCGGCTCGTCACCGCGAAACGCCACACAGATATTGCTCCGGAAATATTCAGTCGGGCGTTTCGTCAAGTACTCGTGCTCGGCGTTGCCGCTAAACTGCCAATGCTGCTCCATCCGTTGCAGCCAGTACGGGGTCCAGCCGCCGTCCCCCTCGACATGGATGACTTTCAACTTGGGGCACTTCTCGAAGATCCCAAACCAGATCAACCCCGCCATCGCCGCCATCGCTTCGAAGGGGTGCGACAGAATATGGCCGCTGGTATGTGTCTCCATGCGGTCGCCGAACGACGGCACCGACGCCGAGGCCGAGTCGTGCGTCGAGAGCGGCTTGCCGAGCTTCTCGATCTCCTTCCACAGCGGCAGGTAGTCGTCGCACCAGAGCGTACGGCCGCGCACTGGGTTCGGACGCATGTAGTAACTGACGCAGCCGTTCTGCGCCGCGCGCCACGCTTCCTTGATCGCCTCCTCGACGTCCTGCATCGGCAGCGCCGCCGCCCAGCGCAGCCGTTCGGGCGCCGCTGACGTATACTCGGCCGCCCAGTTATTGTAGGCGCGGCAGCAGGCGGCCAGCAGTTTGGTGTCGCGGAACTCGCGCCCGAGCATCTGGCCGGTGAAGGTGGGATAGAGAATCTGCACGTCCACGCCCTGCGCGTCCATGTCCTCCAGCCGGCTTTGTGCACTGAAGCCGGTCTTGCTGGCTTTGGCGAAGCGTTCCATTGCTTTGGTTGCGGCCTGGAGAAAGGCGGGGGCCGCCATCGGATACTTGCCCTTCTCTCGGGTAAACGACTCGCCCTCGACCAGGAAGGTGCGTCGCCCCGACCCGGGCGCCTTCCCCATCTTGGGCGCCTGCGCTTTGTAGGCGTCTTCCATGTGGCGTTCCCACAACCACTCCGGCTCCATCATGTGAGCGTCGCTATCGGCAATTTTGAATCCTTCGCGCATGGGTCTCCCCTCCTGTTGGCTTATTGATTTTGTAATTGTAGTTCAGTCAGCCGGGTAGTGCTATCTGGGGAATGCTCTCGTAGGGTCCGTGCTACTCTTGACCAGGAGCAGCTTACCTTTTCGGCTGAGCTGGCTATGTGGTACCTTAGACTTTCAGTTTTTCCGTTGTAAAAGAGACTATGCAATGAGTGAAACTATTATCGCCACTGGCTTGGAGTTTCCCGAGGGTCCGGTTTGCGACCGGGATGGTTCGGTTTACGTCGTCGAGATTCGCGGCGGCCGGGTACGGAAGATTGCCGCGGACGGCACGATGTCGGTGTTCGCCCAACCTGGTGGCGGACCCAATGGCGCGGCGCGCGGCCCGGATGGGGCGTTATATGTCACCAACAACGGGGGATTTGCCTGGCACGATGGCCTGCCGATCGGCCCGGCGCCGGATTATGAAACCGGCCGCATCGAACGCATCGACGGGCACGGCAATGTCCAGAGACTCTACACCGTTTGTGATGGGATACGGTTGAGCGCGCCCAACGATCTGGTCTTTGACGCCGAGGGCAATTTTTATTTCACCGACCCGGTTCACCGTGACCCCAAAGTGCGCGAATCTCTTAATGCGCCGACCAAACGCCAGGGCAGCGTCTACTACGCCACCCCCGACGGCAAACACCTTCGCCGAGTCATCACCAATTTGCAGCATCCCAACGGCATCGGGCTTACCCCGGACGGCGAGACCTTGTTGGTGGCCGAGACCTTTGCTGCTTCACTGTGTGCCTTCCCCATCCGCGCACCAGGCGAACTGGGGGAACGACGACCGTTCGGCTTCTTGCCCAAGGGCTACTATCCCGACGGCTTTTGTCTGGATGAGGAAGGTTATGTCTTGGTGTGCGGAGTCTTGGGCGGGGGAATCGTGGTGTTTGATCCTAACGGCACCCAGGTGGATGTGATTCCTTGCGCGGATCAGGTGGTGACGAATGTTGCTTTTGGGGGGGCGAATTATTCGACCCTCTATGTGACGGAATCCGGACTTGGACGTGTCGTGACGCGAGAGTGGCCGCGACGCGGGTTGGTGCTGTTTCCAGAGCGAGGATAGAAAAGTCAAGGAGAACACAGCGTGAGTTGGCAACCTGAAGTGGATGAACTCAAGCGCCGCGCGGAACTCGCGAAGGTGATGGGCGGTCCGGAAAATATTGCTCGGCAACACGCCGGCGGCAAACTGACCGTGCGCGAGCGCATTGAGCGGCTCTTGGACCCCGGCTCTTTCCATGAAACCGGCGCGCTCACCGGCAAACCGACCTACGACGACACTGGTCGCTTCGTGTCGCTCATTCCCTCCAACTTCGTGCTCGGCACCGGTCGCATCGAAGGGCGCCGGGTGGTCGTCGGCGGCGACGACTTCACCGTGCGCGGCGGCGCGGCTGATGGAGCAATTGGTTACAAGGCGGGGTACGGTGAGTTGATGGCGCGTGAACTGCACCTGCCCATCGTCCGGCTCGTCGATGGCTCGGGCGGCGGGGGCAGCGTCAAAACCATCGAAGAGCGCAAACGAACCTATGTGCCTGGAAACCCAGCCTGGGATGTCGTGGTTGCCTTGCTTTCGGAAGTGCCGGTGATCAGTGCCTGCCTAGGGTCGGTGGCCGGGCTCGGCGCGGCGCGCGTTTGCGCCTCGCATTTCTCACTGATGGTGAAAGATACGAGCCAACTGTTCGTTGCCGGTCCACCGGTGGTCGTGCGCGGCGTGGGTGAGGTGGTAACCAAAGAAGAACTGGGCGGCTCGCACATCCACGCCCACGGCAGTGGCGCGGTCGATAACGAAGTTGAGAGCGAAGAAGAAGCGTTTGCCGCGATTCGCCAGTTTCTTTCTTACATGCCACAAAGTGTGTGGCAGATTCCGTCCCGGCGTCCTCCTGACGATGATCCCAACCGGCGTGAAGAGGCGCTGCTGTCGATCATCCCGCGCAACAAACGGCGGGGCTACGATGTGCGCAAGCTGGTGAGTCTCGTGCTCGATCGTGATTCGTTCTTCGAGATTGGCCGTTACTATGGCCGGCCGTTAGTGACGGGTTTGGCGCGGCTCGATGGTTATCCGGTGGGTGTGCTGGCGAGCGATCCCCTGCAAGGCGGAGGCGGGCTCGATGCGCCGGCCAGCGAGAAGATGACTCGCTTCATCGACCTGTGCGACACGTTCCATCTCCCCTGCGTCAACTTCGTTGATCAACCCGGCTTCCTCCTAGGAACAGTGGCGGAACGCGCGGGGACGATCCGGGCGGGCGTGCGGGCGTTGGCGGCGGTCTATCAGGCCACCGTGCCCTGGGTGTCGATCATCGTGCGGCGCGTGTTTGGCGTAGCCGGTGCGGCGCACGCGAACACACAGCGCCTTAATCTGCGCTATGCCTGGCCCTCGGGAAACTGGGGCTCGTTGCCAATCGAAGGGGGTGTGATGGCGGCCTACAAGCGGGACATCGAGTCCGCGCCCGATCCCGAAGCGCGGCGGCGCGAGTTGGAAGCGAAGCTGGACGCGTTGCAATCGCCCTTTCGTACGGCTGAGGTCTTCGGCATCGAGGAGATCATCGACCCGCGTGACACGCGCCCCTTACTGTGCGAGTGGGTGCACACGGCGTATGAGATTTTACCGGCTGAACTGGGTCCGAAGCGGAGGGGGTGCAGACCATGAAAAACGGTGAGGTCCGCAGCCCCGGCGTAGGGAAAGTGATTGAAATCCTGGTCGCGGTCGGTGCTTATGTCATCGCTGGTGACGAGGTAATCGTAATCGAGTCGATGAAGATGGAGATTCCCGTGACTGCGTCCCACGCGGGCCGGGTGGCGACGATCGCCGTCGCGCCGGGGGATCAGGTGCAGGCGGACGATGTGCTGCTGATCATTACCGTCTGAGGAAATCGCCGGGGGAGGGGCGCAGCAGGCTGCGCCCTTCCTTTTCTCAGGAAAAGTGTGGCAGGATGGCTTTGCCGTACAACTCGATCTGCGACAGGATCTCCTGCGGCGGGCAGGCTGGCCGCAGGACGAACTTCACACAGCCGGCCTCGACAAAACGCTGAAGCTTCTCGACACACTCCTCAGGCGTTCCCACGACGCAGCGCGCGGCGGCGTCCTCGGGCGATAGGGGCAGGCCGCGTAGGAAGGGCGCGACGGTTTGCCAGGCAGCGTTCCGGTCCTGGCCCACGTGAGTTAGCAAAAGGACGCCTGCCTCGCGCGGGTTCATCGGTCGGCCGTATTCTTCGCCATAGGCCAGCAATTTGTCCATATCCCGCTTGAATTCGTCTGGAGAGGTGAGAGCGGGAAACCAGCCATCTCCCAGCCGCACGACTCTTTTGAGGATGGCGTCGCTCTTGCCGCCGATCCAAATATCTAGAGATCCCTTGGGCGGCTTGGGTTCGATGGTCACGTCCTCGAAGTGATAGAACTGTCCATGATGAGTGACATGGGATTCCGTCCACAGTTTGCGCAGGATTTCGATCCCTTCATCGAGGCGCTTGCCGCGTTCCTGCGGCGGCACGCCACAGGCCTCCAGGTCACGTACATCGCTGCCGCTGCCCACGGCCATGATCATGCGTCCACCGGAAATGTAGTCGAGCGTGGCGTAGGTCTTGGCGACCTGCACCGGATGGCGCGCCGGCAGGGTAAGCACGCTCGGCCCCATTTTGACGCGCTTGGTGCGAGCGGCAATCATGGCGAAAAGGCAGGTAATATCCAGAGTGGGGTTGCGCGTGACGATGTGGTCGGAGAGCCAGAGCGAGTCGAGTCCCACGGCTTCGGCCGCTTCCGCGTAGGCGCACAACAATTGTGGGTCAGGCAGTCCATATTTCCACTGGCCGAAACCAATGCCGATTTTGACGCCGCTCATGATAATCGTCTCCTTTCTCCTCCCTCTCCCACCAGGGGAGAGGGGACCTGTGCCCAACCGCTGAGTGTTACTGCATCGGCGAAAACGCCGCCGGGATCAGGATCTTATTGGTCTGGCTGACCAGGAATTCCCGCGTTTTGGGTGGCCAGGCGGGCAGTTTCATCGACTCCGCGCGAATGCGGTCTCGCTCTCCCAGATCCTTGTAGGCCCAGACATGGACGAATTTGTTGAGCCCGCCGATCTCACTGTACCAGCAGGCTGCCAGCGGCGAGAGTTTCACTCGCTGCGGAATCGCCTCCGCCCAGCGCGCCAGCACCTCGGGCATCGACCCCGGCTGATAAATGTAGCTGCGCATCTCGTAGACGTTTCCCAATTTCTTTTTGCCCAGGGGTTCCATGAAGGGCGCCGGAGTGAAGATTTCCGCCTCCATCTGCTCGACCAGATCGAGAATTTTAGGTGGCCAGTGGGGGTCCTTGGCGGCCTGGGCGCGGATCTCGGTTCGTTGTTGCAGATTGTCGTAGGGCCACACGTGGATGATCTGATTGAGCGGTCCAAGTTCTGTATGCCAAAAGGCTCCCAGCGGAGAGTAGTTTTCGCGAGGCGCTATCGCTTCGGCAAAACGTTTTTCACACTCTGCGACAGTGCCGGGTTTGAGCATGTAGGTGCGGACTTCGTAAATCATGGCAACCCTCCTTGATTGTAGTGGCTTGATGAATCAAGCCCTCTTGTGGGTCCGATGAATCGGACCCCTACATCTTTATCTGTGGACGGTTGCACTCTAGCGCATTTCAAGGATAAAGGAAGAGATTCGGAGGACAGACCATGCAAACCGGAAAATTCCGCGGCTTCGAGGTGGCGATTCACGATCCGGGGATCGCCTTGCTAACCTTCAACCAACCTGAGCGCCTGAACGGCATGAATCATCACATCAAACGCGACCTGGTGGAGACGCTACTCCAGGCGCAGATGGACGACGCGATCCGGGTGGTGGTGTTTACGGGTTCCGGGCGGGCGTTTTCTGCGGGGGATGACATTAGCGGCCGTCCCATGGGGGACCGTGAAGCGCAGGCACTGGTGCCAGACATCCCTTCCGGTCATAACAATCCGACCGGCACTTACAACGGGTTGCGCGGTCTCTCGCAGCCATTGAATGTAGCAGTGCGGAACTTGGACAAGCTGACGGTCGCCGCCATCAACGGAGTGGCCATTCAGACGGGCTTCTCGCTGGCGCTGGCGTGTGACTTTCGTATTGCCTCCACTGAGGCACGCCTGGGCAGTGCGACGTTGCGTTTCGGCTTGCTGCCAGATGAAGGTGGTCAGTATTTGTTAGTGCAAATGATGGGTGTAGCGAAAACTATGGACTTCCTCATGCGCAAGCGCATTGTGTCCGCGGCCGAGGCCCTGGAACTTGGTCTCGTGCATGAAGTCGTGCCGGCAGGCGAGCTGACGAACCGTACACTGGACCTCGCCCGTGAGTTAGCCAACGGACCGCAGGTGGCCATGCGTATGCTCAAGCGGTCGATCTACAACGCCGCCGAGATGACATTCGCCCAGGCGCTGGATGAGATCGCGGCGAAAACCGCGGTGACGGACCATCACCCCGATGCCAGGGAGGGAATGAAGGCGTTTCAGGAGAAGCGCACGCCGCGGTTTAACCAATGGATCGA
>JBGPOI010000161.1:0-9244 GCA_041487975.1 Binatia bacterium
CGCTGGGCGATGGCATCTTTGCCCTGTTTGGCGCACCGATTGCTCATGAAGACCATGGGCAACGCGCCCTCTATGCCGCCCTGCGCATGCAAGAGGAGATGCGCCAGTATGCAGGCAGAATCCGCCTGGAGAAAGGCGTGCCGCTGCAGATGCGCGTGGGGATCAACACCGGGGAAGTGGTGCTGCGCTCGATCCGCAAAGACGACCTGCACACGGACTACGTGCCAGTTGGGCACTCGATCAACCTGGCGTCTCGCATGGAGAGCCTGGCCATGCCAGGTTCAATTGTGGCGAGCGAGAATACCTACAAGCTCATCGAGGGCTACTTCGAGTGTAAAGCTTTAGGGGCGGTGCAGGTCAAAGGGCTTGACGAGCCAGTCAGCATTTACGAAGTGCTCGGCGTCGGTCCCTTGCGCACGCGGTTGCAGGCGGCAGCACGGCGCGGGCTGGTACGGTTTGTCGGCCGCCAGAGTGAAATGGAGCAGCTCAAGAAAACCCTGGAGCAAGCTAAGGCCGGGCATGGGCAAATCGTGGGGGTGATGGGCGAGCCGGGAGTAGGGAAGTCCCGTTTGTTCTACGAGTTCAAATTGCTCTCACAAAAAGGTTGCCTGGTACTAGAGACCTTCTCGGTCTCCCACGGCAAGGCGTATCCGTACCTCCCGCTGATCGACCTGCTCACAAACTACTTTCACCTCACTCCACAGGATGATGAGAGACAAAGGCAAGAGAAGATCACTGGCAAGGTGCTCACCCTAGATCGCAGCCTGGAAGATACGCTGCCCTACTTCTTTTCCCTGCTGGGCATAGCAGAGGCCACCTCCTCGCTGGCGCAAATGGACCCCCAGATCCGTAAGCGGCGGACGTTTGAGGCGATCCGGCGACTGCTGGTGCGCGAGAGTCTTAAGCAACCGCTCATCCTTATCTTTGAGGATCTGCACTGGCTGGACAGCGAAACCCAGGCGTTTCTCACTTTGCTCAGCGAGAGTATCGCCACTGCCAGAATCCTGCTGCTGGTGAATTATCGTCCGGAGTACCGGCATGAGTGGGGCAGCAAGACCTACTACACGCAATTGCGGCTCGACCCGTTGGGGCAGGCTGAGGCGCAGGACTTCCTCACGGCGTTGCTCGGGAACGACGCTACAGGGCAAGCGCTCAAACAGCTCATCCTGGCGAAGACCGAGGGCAACCCTTTTTTCATGGAAGAGATCGTGCAGGCATTGGTAGAACAAGGAGTGCTACCTGATCTTCGTCGGGTGGGCACTGCCCACCTTCCCCTTACACTGGTGAAACCCCTGGCCGAGGCGTATGGGAAAGTAGGACAGACAGCGGAAGGGTTCACTCTACTGGCCGAGGCGTTGGCTGTCGTACAGGAAAATGGCGAGCGGCTCCGGCAGGCAGAGCTGTATCGGTTGAAAGGGGAGCTTACGCTTCAGTCCAAAACAAGCCCAGGACAAGCCCAGGACGAGTCTCAGGCAAGTCAGGGCAAGTGCGAAGTCGAGAAAGAAGCTGAGGAGTGTTTCTGGAAAGCCATCGAGATCGCGCAACGGCAACAGGCGAAGTCGCTGGAGCTGCGGGCAGTGATGAATTTGAGCCGGCTGTGGCAGCGGCAGGGCAAGAAGAAACAAGCTCACGAGATGTTAGCAGAGATCTACAACTGGTTCACCGAAGGGTTTGACACGAAGGACTTGCAAGAAGCAAAAGCCTTACTTGAGGAGCTGGCCTAAGAGCGGTGCTGGATGCAATGTGAATTGTGGGTTTCGCCGGTCGCAAGTGAAGTGTAGACGAGTACCTTAGCAAGCGTGGATTTGCTCTCATTGGGACGATCCAAGAGGTGTTAGCATGAACGAACAGGAGCGCCTACTGACCGTTTTTTGTCGGGGGGTTCGCCACCCACAGGTGAGTGGCTTTGAGGTGCTAGAGCTGCTCGACATCCGTAGTACGTTGGCTCGGTGGGAAGGAGAACTCAGTGAGGAGCAACGGAAGAAGCTGGAAGAAGCAGACGGCGTGTTTCTAAAGAATGCCGGGCAATTCTACGAGAACGTTGCCCAAGTTGCTAACCTGGAAGAGATGCGTAAACGAGCGATCGTGCCTCCCTCGCACTGGTGGTGGTATCTAGAGAAGTTAGGACCAGCGGAGCGGGCTGCTCTATGACGCGAATGATTCTCGTTCGGGCCAGCTTAAGTTGTGATTGGTGAGAGTAGTTAATGCCAATCCCCTATCGGGATGCCGATGACCTCGATGAACTGGGAACGGTCGCGTATCTCAAGATCGAACCTGCGGCCGACGGCTCAGGATATCTAGGCGGATTATTTCTGATCAATGCGCGCGGTGAGCCGGTCGAGTTCACCTATAACCGGATTGACACGCCCCAGACGTTTTTGTGGCGGCAAGACGATTTGCGTCGCCATGCCGCCAGGAAGCTGACCGCGTCGCTCTTCTCGTTATGCCCAAGAACGCCGCGTTTGTTGCTGTGTCTCGCCAAAGAAGTCGGCAGCGAACTGTTCGGTCAGGACCTACAGATTTCCATCCCGGTCTGTCGTATTGCCCTCGCTCACGAAGCCCTGCCCTCTTCCGATGCTGAGACCAAGGATATCGTCCCTGCCTCTGAGCCTGTGCAGGTGTTTTGGTTTCCCGGCAGGCCGGCAGAGGACGCGATCGAATTGCGGCTCCTGCACCTCCTGACCTCTCACGGCCTGCTCCTGGAGCCGTTTGCGCGTGCAGCCATTGCGCTCCGCGAGGTGTATCGCGCCCAGGATGGCAAGGCAACATGAGCGAGGCCGGCGCCTGGTGGAAAGACCGCGGTAGCAGCGGTACGCCGCGCGCCTGGTGGCTTGGCTTCTTTCGCCGTCAGGTGCGCTTGCACGAACGTCCCCCAGGTCGGCTGGCCATCCCTGCCATCAATCCCCCTTCTCCGCAACGTCTATTGCTGTCGGATAACGGTTCCCTTTCGGCGCCGCGGCGGCTCTCCGGTGGATTGCCGTTAGCGGCCGCGAGCAATCTCACAGTGAATCTGGTCCCCTCCGCAAATGCAGAGAATGGCAGTGTCAACCTTATTGGCGTGTTGCTCAACAAGGAGCCGACCCCTCGGCTTGCTTTGCCGGGACGACCAGACGCGTCACCCCACGCTTTTGCTGAGCAGCGGCCGTCAATAGAGGCGCAGATACCACTCTGGAAGCGGCTCGCGTACTTGCTTCAACCTCCCACTGACCTGCTGCTCGCGGAACGTGGCCCCCTGGAGTGGCCCGGGACGCTGTTCGCCTACCAGTTGGAAGGCATTCAGGCGCTAATGGAGCACGAAGCGCTGTTGTTGGCGGACGATATGGGGCTGGGAAAGACAATCCAGACCATCGCCGCGCTCCGCCTGCTGGTGCTGCAACGCCGCGTCGAGTCTGCACTCCTCATCGTGCGCGCCGGCCTGATGCATCAGTGGCGCAAGGAACTGCAACGCTGGGCGCCGGAGTTGCGCATCTCGACAATTCGCGGCCCGTCCGCTGAACGAGCCTGGCAATGGTCCACAGCGGCGCACGTCTACGTCGTCAGCTATGAGACCCTCCGCGCCGACTTCACGGATAATCCGCACTCACCGCCGCGACGGCGAGTGTGGGATGTGGTGATTCTTGACGAAGCGCAGGCGATCAAGAACCGCGAGGCGGAGGTCAGCGTCAAGTGCAAGCGGCTCCTTCGCCGCCGTGCGTGGGCGCTGGCCGGGACACCGTTGGAAAACAGCGTGGATGATTTGGCGTCGATTCTGGAGTTTGTCACGCCACTGGCAGAGGGAGAAACGCCGCGACGGTTAGCGCCAGGTCCAGCACTCCACGAGCGACAAGCTCGGGTGCAACTCCGGCGCAAGAAGTCCGAAGTGCTACCGCAACTGCCCCCCAAGATCGTCAGTCGCATCGCCCTCAAACTGGAGGGGTCGCAACGGAAATGTTACGAACGCGCGGAAAGAGAAGGCGTCATCCACCTGCGCGAGAAGGGTGAGGCCGTGCGCGTCGAAAATGTGTTGGAACTCATTGTGCGGCTGAAACAGATTTGCAACTTCTGTCCCCAGACCGGGCAATCAGCGAAACTGGAGGATGTCCGTGAGCGCTTGCGCACGCTGACATCTGAAGAGCATAGAGCCCTGATTTTCTCCCAGTTTGCTGACGACCGGTACGGAGGGCGGGCGATTGCCATGGCGTTGGCGCCGTTTCAGCCACTGCTGTACATCGGCGACCTTTCCCCCGGACAAAGAGAGACGACGCTCAGGGCCTTCAAGCAGAATCCCGCGCACAAAGTGTTGGTGCTCTCACTGCGCGCCGGCGGGCAAGGCTTGAATCTGCAAGAAGCGTCTTATGTGTTTCACTTCGACCGCTGGTGGAACCCGGCGATCGGGCATCAAGCCGAAGACCGCTCTCACCGCTTCGGCCAGATCTTTCCCGCCCACGTCTATACCTACATCTGTGAAGACACGATCGAAGAGCGAATCGAGCGCATCCTGCAGCAAAAGCAGGTGCTCTTTGATGAACTGGTGGACGAGGTATCGATTGACTTACCGTCACAGCTCACCGCCGAGGAGCTTTTTGGCGTGTTCGGGCTGGCGCCACCGGCGCAGGCGCAGTCCGCGCGCCGCGGCGCGGAGGCTCCGGTGAACTACGCGGAGATGAGCGGGATCGAGTTCGAGAGATATGTACAGCGGCTGATGGAACGCAAAGGGTGGCGGGTAGAGACCACGCCGCTGACGCGAGATCGAGGCATCGACCTCATTGCACGGCGCGATGACGATGTCGGCGTGGAAATGACCTTATATGTACAATGTAAAAACCACGCCTCGCCGGTCGGCGTCGAGGTGGTACGAGAACTGAACGGCGCGCTACCGAAGCACTTGTCCGGAGCGCGGGGTGTACTCGTCTGTCCTAGTGGCTTCACCGCCGCCGCTCTCGCCTTTGCCAAAGAACGGGACCTTGCACTCTGGGACCGACATCACCTCTTTACGCTCGCGGGCGAATGATGCGACACCCTCGTGAAAAAGGATTGGCTGTCTTTCCTCAAGTAAGTGCGACATAGTGCTTAAGCAAGGAGGAAGCAAGATGACCAAAGCGCAGTATGGATTAGTGCTCGTGCTGGCGATCCTGTCCGGACTTCTCGGCGGAATGGGGGCAGGGATGATTGCAGGTCCGATCACCAGCCAGGTGTTCTCGGCGAAATTTCTGCGGGCGAAAAGATTCGAAGTTGTCGACAAACGGGGGAAAATCCTCGCCTCGTTGGATGAATCAGGCCTGACGTTCTTTGAACACGAAGGAGCAGGAATCCCGGTGGCTCTGGACACCGCCAGCAGTCGCCTGAAATTACTGAGCTCTGGCCGTTTGATCGAGCTCAACGCGAACAGCTTGTCCCTAACGGTGTACGATTCCGACGGGAAGCTGGTCTGGAAAATCCCGCCTGCACCGACTCAACCCCCAACGCAACTGCCGTCCTCGATTCCTCTGGAGACTCAACCATGAACGCTGGGAAATACCTTGTCGTCATTGTTTTTATCTTCCTTGCGGGATTGCTCGGAGGAGCTTTCATGGGATTGTTTGGTGGGGCAATTGGGAGTGAATTGGCACAATTGGGCCTCGTGCCGAAACCGTTCCGCGAACACGCGATCGCCTGGAAAGGGTTTGAAGTCGTCGATACTCGAGGAAAGCATCGTGTTTTGCTGGACAAATACGGCCTCACCTTTTTTGATGAAGAAGGAGAAGAAATCGCAAAGCTGGAAGGTGGGACACTATTCTTGAGCGACAGCAGCACCAACAGCCGCGTGACCGTGAGTCCGGGAGGATCACATGTCATCGGGTTTTCTCGTGCGACAGATCGTCGCGCGCCTGAGATATTTATTGCGGCGCCTCTGCTACAGTTCAATGAGATACCAAAACTGGGAATCTACAACCAAGACGGAAAAGTTGTCTGGGAGGTTCCGGGAGAAGTGAGGTGTCCAACTCCGGTCCCAGAGGCGGTCATTCTAACAACCATCCTCCCTCTCGCAGAGCAATTAAGCTCTACGGAAAAGCTGCAACTCATCGAACAGATTGCTCGCGAATTATCGGCGGCAGAGGCAGTCCAGGGCCGGCAGTAAATGAGGAGAACCCTGTTCCTTTGCTCTGCGCCGAGCCTGTGCTAAAGTCCGATGCGATCTTCCTACTCAAAATAAGGGGGGACTATGCCCAAACCACTCGAAGGGATTCGTGTTCTCGACTGGACGATCTGGCAACAAGGACCCGTGTCAACCATGATGCTCGGCGACCTCGGCGCCGAAGTCATCAAAATCGAAGAACGAGTCGGCGGTGACCCAGGTCGTGGTGTCATGAGCATCGGCGGCACCATGACTGGTGTCTCAGGTCAGCGCAACTATTACTTCGAGGTCAATAATCGCCACAAAAAGAGCCTTACCCTGAACCTCAAGACGCCCGAGGCCAAAGAAATCGTCTATAAGCTGGTGGAAAAGTCCGACGTCTTCGTGCAGAACTTCCGCAAAGGCGTGGCCGCCAAACTCGGGCTCGACTATCAGACCCTGTCCAAGCACAACCCCAAGCTCATCTACGCCAGCGCCAGCGGCTACGGGCCGGAAGGGCCGGACTCCGGCGAGCCGTCGTTCGACTACATGGGTCTAGCCCGCTCGGGCATCATGAACGCCGTGGGCGAACCCGACATGGACCCACTGAGCATCACCGGCGGTATCGCCGACCAGATGGGCGCAATCATGCTCGCCTACGGCGTCATCACCGCGCTCTTTACCCGGGAACGCTATGGCATCGGCCAGGAGGTGGACACCTCCCACCTGGGCAGCATGATGGCCCTGCAGGGTCTCAATCTCGCCTGCCGTTTGACCCTCGGCAAGGAATTTCGCCGCGCTTACCGTACCAAAGCGCCTAATCCGCTGTGGAATCACTACAAGTGTGGCGATGACAAGTGGATCTGCTTGGCGATGATCCAGGCCGATCGCTACTGGCCGGACCTCTGCAAAGCTCTGGGCATTCAAGAACTGGAGAAGGACCCCAAGTTCGCCACCATGTCGGTGCGGGGCAAGAACAGTGAGGAGTTGATCGCTATCCTCGATAAGATCTTTGCCGCAAAACCACGGGAAGAGTGGATGTCGATCCTGAAAAACGGCGGGGATTTTATCTATACGATCGTCAACTCGATCAACGACCTGCCCGATGATCCGCAGATGCTGGCCAATAACTACGTTGTGCCCTATGACCATCCGGCCTGGGGACCGATCAAGGTGGTGGGCGTACCGGTGCGTTTCAGCAAAACACCTGGCGATCCCAAAGGAGTCGCGCCGGAGTTTGGTGAGCACACCGAACAGGTACTGCTCGACCTCTTAGGATACTCCTGGGAGGACATCGGGCGGTTGAAAGAGCAGGAAGTGATTTAAAGCATTCAGCCGTCAGCAATCAGCGATCAGCAGGACTAAAGAAAACAATTACCGGTAGCTTCAAGCCTCTTCTGGTTTTTGCTGAAAGCTGATAGCTGAAAGCTGATTGCTGTTTTTCAAGGAGGGACGACCATGAATCGACCATTAGACGGTGTCCGTATTCTCGACTGGACGATTTGGCAACAAGGACCAGTGGCCACAATGATGCTGGCCGACCTCGGCGCTGAGGTCATCAAACTCGAAGAACGGGTAGGGGGAGACCCGGGACGGGGAGTCATGAGTGTCGCCGGGGTGATGATCGGCACCAGCGAAGGTCACAACTTTTACTTCGAGGCCAATAACCGTCACAAGAAAAGCCTCACCCTCGATCTCAAGAAACCCGAGGCCAGGGAAATCATCTACAAACTGGTAGAAAAGTCCGACGTCTTCGTGCAGAACTTCCGCAAAGGTGTCGCTGCCAGACTCGGTATCGACTACAAAACTCTCTCTCAGTACAATCCTAAGCTCATCTATGCCAGCGCGACAGGCTACGGTCCGTTTGGTCCGGATTCTGCCGAGCCCTCGTTCGACTACATGGGGTTAGCTCGCTCGGGCATTATGACCGCAGCCGGGGAACCTGACATGCCGCCACTCAATATCACCGGCGGCATCGCCGACCAAATGGGCGCGATCATGTTAGCCTATGGCGTTCTAGCGGCGCTTATCGCCCGCGATAAACACGGAGTCGGTCAGGAAGTGGATACCTCGCACCTGGGCAGCATGACTGCCCTACAAGGGTTGAATGTCTCCTGCCAGACGATTCTGGGCAAGGAGTTCAAACGCATGCCCCGGGCAGCGGCGCCGAGCCCGCTGTGGAATCACTATCAGTGCAGCGACGGCAAGTGGATCTGCCTGGCTATGGCGCAACAAGACCGCTACTGGACGGACTTCTGCAAAGCGCTCGGCGTCGAGCAGGTGCTGCAGGATCCACGATTCGGGACGATGGCGAAACGGGCGGAAAACGCCAAAGATCTGGTCCCGATTCTCGATAAGGCCTTCGCCTCCAAACCGCGCGATTACTGGATGAAGGCCTTCAAGAACGGCGGGGACTTCATCTACACCGTGGTCAACAGCATCGCGGACCTCCCCCACGACGAGCAGATGATCGCCAACGAGTACATCGTGGACTACGATCACCCGAGTTGGGGCAAAACCAAGATCGTGGGTGTGCCGGTGCGCTTGAGCAAGACCCCTGGCGACCCTAAAGCGCCAGCGCCCGAGTTCGGCGAGCATACCGAAATGATTCTCACCGAACTGCTGGGGTACTCGTGGGAGGATGTGGCAAGGCTGAAAGAAGCCGAGGTGATTTGAGGCCGCAGGGCGGCCGGGGGAAAAGGGGAAAGGAGGATAGATGCCTTCTTCTATTCTCTGTTTTTCCTCTTGCCCTTTTCCCCTCTTACCCTTTTTCCCCTGTGCCCATTCCTGAACTTAGACTTTTCCGATGACTTATCGCTTCACCCTGACTCCTGTCCCCCCATACTCTCTGCACCTCACCGCCATTCGTTTCGCCCGGTTCAAGGACGAGATTGTGGACCGGGTGCAGAATAACAGTTACCAGCGTCTGCTCGCGGTGGACGGGCAACTGGCGTTCGCGACTGTCACTGATGCAGGCACCACGACCAAGCCTCTACTGCACATCGAGTTACAGGGCATCCGCAAAACGCATCTTGACCGGCCAGAGTTTGCTGCCCAACTGCGTCATATCCTCTGCACGGACCTGGACCTCAAACCCTTCTATCGCCTGGCGCGCAAGGACGAGTTGCTCGCGCCAATCGTGCCACGCTTTCGTGGTCTCAAGCTCCCCGC
>JBGPOI010000162.1:0-9233 GCA_041487975.1 Binatia bacterium
CAAATCAGGTTTTCGCAGAAACACTTCTGAGTGCAGTAGGCATTTCGGTCTTCAGAACCTGTCGTTCAGCAATACAGCAGGCGTTCAAACGCCCGTTTTTCGCGGGTTTCCAAGGCTTATCCACCCCGTGAACGGTTACTGGTGATCTGTCCGGCACTGACGAGAGGAACTCTCCCTTCGTGTCTGCCGCGTCCAACGCCTCAAGCGGATAAATCCCGTGGGTTTTCCGTCCCCTGGTTACCCAGGGTTTGCCCGTATTCCTCCCCCCTACCCCACTACGGCACTCACAGCCCGACCTGTTGTCAGGTACACCCGTGCTGTGAATGCTCGCGTCATACCATACTTGATCCCCCGTTGTCAAAGATTTTTTTGCCGGTCTCGCGCTGAGACTTTTTAGGCAGCCGTCCGACTTTCCAGAGCAGATTTCCTTTGTATGTATGGGAGACCGTAATCACGTGTTCTTACCGTTGCCACAGGATCTGGGCCGCTTCTAACGGCACAACCGCGTCAGCGTGGTACGGGATGAGGCGAGGGGTGTAATCTGTAGTCGGGCGCGAGGCTGGCACCTGCGCGCTGTATAGATACCCGTTGGCCGCGCCGACGAGTTGGGCGCCCTGCGTCATCACCTGACGCACTGGCGCCTCCCCGTTCGGAGGGTCGGCATAGAGTTCCACCTGTACCGCCTCGGGTTCCATCTCATTGAGATAGACCTGTAGCTGGAACACATGCTGGTCAGTGACGGTCTCAACCTGTAGGGGGCCGAAGTGTACGTTTGCCCAGTGCTGGGCCACAGCCCGCTGCCAGTGCAGGAGCTGCGCCCCGAGCGCCCCCTGCTCAGCCGCTCGTTTGCGGTACGCCGCAGCAGCGGGCAGGTAGTAGTGTTCTGTATACTCACGCACGGTGCGATTGGCGGAAAAACGTGGAGTCAGGCGCGCCATGCTCTCCCGCATGCGCGCCACCCACCCAGTGGGAATGCCAGTGGCATCACGGGTGTAAAACGTCGGAATCACTTCTTGTTCTAGTATGGAATACAAGGCCTCAGCCTCAGCTGCGTCCCAGGCTGGATCATCGTCATGTTCCTGCCCATCTCCCAAGGCCCAGCCCACTTCCGGGGTATAAGCCTCTACCCACCAGCCATCCAACTCCGACAGGTTGAGGCCACCGTTGACCAGCACCTTCATGCCGCTCGTTCCACTGGCCTCCCACGGCCGTCGGGGTGTATTGATCCACACATCGACGCCCTGCACCAACTGTTCGGCGAGCAGCATGTCGTAGTCACTCAGAAAGATCGCGCGCGGACGTACCTCGGGACGTTCGCGGATGAAGCGCACCCAGGCCTGGACCATGGCCCGGCCCTCCTGGTCTTGAGGATGCGCCTTGCCGGCAATAATCAATTGCACAGGCTGGCGAGGGTTGGTAAGGATGCGGGTGAGTCGCTCGGGGGCGTGCAGCAGAAGGTTCGGCCGTTTGTAGGTCGCAAAGCGACGGGCAAAGCCCAGAGTGAGGGCATTGGGGTCAAGGATCTGCGGGGCCTGGGTCGCCTCCATCAGTGGGGCGCCAGCGGCGGACAACTGTAAGGCCAAACGCTCGCGAGCATAGTGGATGAGGGCCTGACGGGCAGTGGCGCGGAGTTGCCAGAGGGCGGAGTCGGACACACAGCGAATATCGGCGGGCACCATTTCCATCGTTCCTCGCCAGCGTTCTTGCCCACAAGAGGAAGTCCAGAGATGATCGGCCGCTGCCGAGTCCCAAGAGGGCACGTGGACACCGTTGGTGACGTGACCGACTGGCACCTCCACTTCGGGCCAGCGGGGAAAGAACCGCTGAAAAATGCGCCGGCTGACTTGGCCGTGCAAACGACTAACCCCGTTCACCGCCCCACTGCCGCGAAGAGCGAGGTAGGCCATGTTGAAGGATTCGGTAGCGTCATCTGGATTCTCGCGGCCCAGGGCCAGTAATTCGTGGGGGTTGATGCCCAAGGCGTTCTGGGCGTACCAGCCGAGGTACTGTTCTATGAGAGCCGGAGCGAAGCGATCAAAGCCGGCGGCTACCGGGGTGTGGGTCGTAAAGAGATTGCCCGCCCGGGTGATCGTCAACGCAACATCAAATGGGTGACCGGTTTCCTCCATGACACTGCGCGCTCGTTCCAGCACAGCGAAGGCAGCATGCCCCTCATTCAAGTGACAGACCTCGGGGTGAATTCCCAGCAGGCGCAGCAGTCGCCACCCGCCGATCCCGAGCATGAGTTCTTGGGTCAGGCGCAGCTCCGGTCCACCACCATAGAGTTCGCTCGTAAGGCCGCGATGGAAGGGCGGGTTGGCAGGATCGTTGCTGTCGAGGAGGTAGAGTTTGACTCGCCCAACCTGCGCTTGCCACGCACGCAGCCATACCTGATAGCCGGGTAAGGCGATCTTCAGCCGTATCCACTCGCCGTTTTCATCCCGTACCGGCGTGATCGGCAACTGCATCGGATCGTTATATGGGTAGAGTGCTTGCTGCGTACCCTGGGCATCGAGGACCTGTCGGAAATAGCCTTGCTGATAGAGGAGACCTACGCCGACCGCTGGGACGCCGAGGTCACTGGCCGCTTTGAGTTGGTCGCCGGCCACATTCCCAAGCCCTCCAGAATAAATGGGAAGGGCCTCGCTCAACATGAACTCCATACTGAAGTAGGCGACGCAGGTTAGAGGAGAGTTGGCATGCGTGAGCTGAAACCATGCCGGCGCTGCTCCATACTCATGCTGGGCGTGTACGAGAGCTGCGACTTTCTGGTGGAAGGCGGGGTCGGCCGCTAAGGTTTGTAGCTTAGTCCGGGAAGCGGTTTGTAGCACTACCCAAGGGTTATGGGTCAAGTCCCAGAGTTCGGGCTCGATCTGTCCCCACAATTCGTCAGCGGCATGATGCCAGGACCACCGCAGGTCCAGAGCCAACTCGAGCAAGGACTCGACGCCGGCGATCTCTCGCGGCAGGTTATAATATGTTGCCGTGCTCATACTCTTCCTCCAGAAGGAGGTTCGGGAAGGAGGAGAAAAATCAAGGCGCGCGTGTGGCGGGCAATCATGAGATCCTCGTCGGTTGGAATCACCCGCACCGTGCAGGAACTGTGCGGGGCGCTGATGGGATCGGCCGGCAGCACGTTCCGTTGTGGGTCAAGATGTATGCCGAGATGCTCCAAGCCGCGGCAGACCTCCCAGCGCACTGGCGCGGCGCGCTCCCCGATCCCGCCGGTGAACACCAGGGTGTCGAGACCACCGAGTACCGCCGTCAGCGCGCCGAGGTGCTTGCGGAGGTGGTAGCAGAACATCTCCACCGCCTGGGCAGCATGAGGGTCGCCGTCTCGCTGTTCCAGCAACGTCTTCATATCCGGGCTGATGCCGGAGACACCGAGCAGCCCAGCCTCGTGGTTCACCAGTTGTTCGAGTTGACGCGCGTCATAGTGTTTCTCGTTCAGCAGGTACAGCAGGATGCCCGGGTCCAGGTCGCCGCTGCGTGTGCCCATCAGGAAACCGCCCGTGGGGGTAAAACCCATGGTGGTATCGAGGGGTTGCCCGTCGCGGACTGCAACCATGCTCGCGCCGTTCCCCAGATGCGCGATGATCGTACGACCGTGGGCGGCCGTCCCCAGCGTTTGCATAATGTATTCATAAGACAGGCCATGGAAGCCGTACCGGCGGACTCCCTCGTCCCACAGGAAGCGGGGCAGCGGGAAGCGCTGGGCCACCTCCGGCATGCGTCGATGGAAGGCTGTATCAAAGCACGCAACCTGCGGCAGGCCGCGAAAGTGCGCCGCCACCGCCTCGATGCCCTGGAGCTGGCTGGGCAGGTGGAGTGGCGCAAACGCGACCAGGCGGCGCAACGCGCCCATGAGCTGTGGGGTTACGCGCTCCGGGGCTGTATGCTCAGGACCGCCGTGAACCAGGCGATGGCCGACTGCGGCCGGTTGCGGGAGGCATAACTGTTCCAGCGCCACGAAGGTCGCGGCTACCGCCGTCCGGTGGTCAGGAAAATCACTGTGTGTTTCTTTCAGCACGCTCTTATCTGCGCTGTGCACCCACAGGAGTCCGCCGCTCGGACCGATGCGTTCCACTGCACCTTCAGCGAGCAGCGTCTCCGCCTCATCGCCGAGTTGGTACAGTGAGAACTTCAAGGAGGAAGAGCCGCTGTTCAGGCAGAAGATGATGTGGTCCGTTGTCATACGTCGGTCCACCGCCAGTCGCGGATCTCCGGCAGGTCATCCCCATGCTCGGTGATGTACGCCTGGTGTTCGATGAGCTTGTCGCGCATCGCCTGCTTGGTATACGCCGCGAGAGACCCCAGCTTCGGCACCCGATCGCTGACGTCAGCCACGAGATGGAAGCGATCCATATCGTTGCGCACGGCCATATCAAACGGCGTCGTGGTGGTTCCCTCTTCTTTGTAGCCGCGAACGTGGAGATTATGGTGATTCGTCCGGCGATAGGTCAGGCGGTGGATCAGCCAGGGATAGCCGTGATAGGCGAAGATAATCGGCTTATCGGCAGTGAAGAGTGTGTCGAAGTCTTTATCCGACAGACCGTGCGGATGCTCACTCTGGGGCTGCAACTTCATCAGATCAACCACGTTGACCACGCGCATCTTCAAGGCGGGCACGTGCTGCCGCAGGAGGTGCACGGCAGCCAGGGTTTCCAAAGTGGGGATATCGCCCGCGCACGCCATCACCACGTCAGGGTCAGCGCCTTTGTCGTTGCTCGCCCACTCCCAGATGCCAATGCCGGCAGTGCAGTGCTTAATGGCGGCATCCATATCCAGGTACTGCAATGCCGGTTGTTTCCCCGCTACGATGATGTTGATGTAATTGCGACTGCGCAGACAGTGATCAGTCACGGAGAGCAGGGTATTGGCATCGGCGGGAAGGTATACGCGAATCACACTGGCCTTCTTATTGACGGCGTGATCGATAAAGCCGGGGTCTTGGTGCGAAAACCCATTGTGATCCTGGCGCCACACGTGCGACGATAACAGGTAGTTGAAGGAAGCGATGGGGACGCGCCAGGGAATCTCTGCACTCGTCGTCTTGAGCCACTTCGCGTGCTGGTTGAACATCGAATCCACCACATGGACAAACGCCTCATAGGTGGCAAAGAAGCCGTGCCGACCGGTGAGGAGATAGCCTTCGAGCCAGCCCTGGCAGGTGTGTTCGCTGAGGATCTCCATCACCCGCCCGTCCGGCGCCAGGTGGTCATCCTCCGGAATCGTGTCACCCGTCCAGGCCCGATTCGTCACCTCGAATAAGGCGCCGAGACGGTTCGAGTTGGTCTCGTCCGGCCCCATCACGCGGAAATTCCGCGCCTCCAGGTTGAGCTTCATCACGTCGCGCAGAAAGCACCCCATGACACGCGTCGCTTCCGCGACAATGGTGCCAGGTTTGGGGACGGCGACCGCATACTCGCGGAAATCGGGCATTCGCAGATCTTTGAGCAGCACACCGCCGTTGGCGTGGGGATTGGCGCCCATCCGACGCGTGCCCGCGGGCGCGAGTTCTGCCAGTTCGGGCATGAGCCTCCCCGTCGCATCGAAGAGTTCTTCCGGCGCGTAGCTCTTCAGCCAGTCTTCGAGAATCTTGAGATGGCCCGGCTTCGTGGCCATCTCGGTCACTGGAACCTGGTGGGATCGCCAATACCCCTCGGTTTTCTCGCCATCGACTTCCTTTGGACCTGTCCAGCCCTTGGGGCTGCGCAGGATAATCATCGGCCAACGAGGACGTTGAGTGTAACCATGAGTGCGGGCCTCGTGCTGAATGGCTTGAATCTCGGCAATCACGGTGTCCAAGGTTGACGCCATCAACTGGTGCATGGCTTCGGGCTCAGCACCCTCGACAAAATAGGGCAGGTACCCGTAGCCCAGGAATAAGCTCTCCAGTTCCTCCCGGCTGATCCGTGCCAGCACCGTTGGGTTGGCGATCTTGTAGCCATTCAGATGCAAGATAGGCAGCACGGCACCGTCGGTGACAGGGTTGAGAAATTTGTTCGAATGCCATGAAGCGGCGAGAGGTCCGGTTTCGGCTTCCCCATCTCCGACCACACAGGCAACAATGAGGTCGGGGTTGTCGAAGGCAGCACCGTAGGCATGTGAGACGGCGTAGCCGAGTTCACCTCCTTCGTGGATAGAGCCAGGGGTTTCGGGCGCAACATGGCTAGGGATCCCCCCGGGGAAGGAGAACTGTTTGAAGAGCCTCTTCATCCCTTCCGCGTCCCGAGAAATGTTGGGATACACCTCGCTATAGGTTCCTTCCAGATAGGTATTGGCGACTAATCCGGGACCGCCGTGACCAGGACCGGCGATATAGATCATGTTCAGGTCGTACTTCTTGATCGCGCGGTTGAGATGCACATAGATAAAGTTCAGGCCCGGAGTTGTTCCCCAGTGTCCCAGCAGTCTGGGTTTGATGTGTGCGAGCTTGAGGGGTTCCTGGAGAAGGGGATTATCAAGGAGATAGATTTGTCCGACGGACAGGTAATTGGCTGCGCGCCAATAAGCATCCATGGCTTGCAGTTCTTTTTTGCCCAAGGCATCTGGCATATAGGTCTCCTCTACGGCGAAGCATGACCCCGGAAGGAAGCTGACTTTTTGCAAACAAAGCAGTATCATGCGGCCCAACCTCTGAGAAGACGCGAAACTCCTCATGACAGAAAAGAGCGCATGACATCATGACCAGCCCTCACCACCGTGTTCGTCGATGGGGGAAACGGATTACTCACTGACAGTCGGGGACCAGCGATGCGTCAGCGAGCGGTGGGCGCGTTCGGCTTCGACCTCGCGGAAGTCGCTGAGCGTAGCCGTCTCGCATTTGCAGGCTACGAGGAAGGCAGGAACGACACAGTTTTAACCTAATCCCTTGTGAGTACGTACCCTCAGCCCGTCGCGCCGGACCTCGACCCGTATGTCGTGATACACGTCCCCTTTGAGAGGCGATTTGTAGCCTAAGCTGTACTGTTGCCGGAGTTCGTCGGAGATCGCCTGGGTCGCGCTATCGAGAACCATCCCGCTCCCCACGACATCTGCGGTATTTAAGAGAAAATTCTTCCCGCCAGTCTCCTCGCTCAATTCCTGCAAAGTGCGGGAATCCACAGCCTCATCGACTATGCTCCCTTGCCCGACGGGAGCTGGACTCATCATGCCAGGACCCATCATATATGGGCCTATAAATGGACTCCTCCTGTGACGACCCATATATGGGCCTATGACTGGGCCCATAACAGGTCCCGGTCCCATCACCTGAGGGCCACCGTCAGGGTTGCCGACGCCAATCGTGTACACCACCACCCCCGAGCGCCGGATTGCCGCAATCACCTGGTCGCGCGAGGCGGCGCTCCTATTATCGAGGCCATCGGTAATCACCACCAACGCCTTCTTCTGGCGGCGACCTTGCTGAACCCGACGCAGACCATCGAGAATGGCGTCATAGAGCGCCGTCTCACCCCCTGGCTGCAGCAGCGAAGTTGCCTGCAACAGTAGCGCGCGGCTATCCGTAAAGTCCTGCAGCAATAAAGGTTGTTGATTGAAGGCTTCGAGGAAGACTTCATCTTGGGAATGGACGGCATTCACGAAGCGGCGCAGCGCCCGCCGGGCCGACGTGATCTTGTTGAGCATACTCCCACTCGTGTCCACGATGAGTCCGAGACTGACCGGCTCATTCTGGCCCGTGTTGAAGTAGGTGATAGCTTGGGGCATGTCCTCTTCATACACGATAAAGTCTTCGGGTCTGAGTCCGGAGATGTAGCGACCATCCCGATCAGTGACCGTTACGGTGATCAATTGGGACGGCCGTACCGTTGTCGGCTGAGGACTGGGCGGCACCACTGTCTGCTGCATGGATGGCTCGGGAGTGGGTGGCTGCGGGCGAGAAGGTATCTCCAGCACCTGCTTGCCTGAAGGGACGGGCGGTTGCAGCGTGGGAGGGGGAATGGGCTGCTGTGGTGCGGGCCTGGGGCCCTGCCAGCCTTCCTGCTGGGTCTTGTTTCCCTGAGCCAACGCTCCCGGCACGCCCCCAAGTGGGAGGAGTATCATCATCACAATACCGACGCGACTGCTCGTGCTCATAGTGCCGTTCTCCTTGGTGTGCCTACCCAACCATCTCTGTATCTGCCTGATGTCTTCTTGGGAAGCGTGCGTGACTGAACGCCTGTCATTTTGAGTCAGTACACGATCTTAATATGACTTGCTTTTGCCGCCTTCACCAGAGCAGGTTCATCATCATTGCCACGGCTAACACTTTATCTCCTGTGTAAGGTTGAGCCTGCGCAACACAGGATTGCACCTCCTCACTCAAACCGCAGCGCGTTGATAGGATCGAGGCGAGACGCTTTCAGAGCAGGGTACAGGCCAAAGCTAACGCCCACCAGCGCACTAAAACCGACGGCGATCAGAATGATATCGGGGCGGACCAGCGTGGGCCAGCCAAACTGGAGCGCCAGCCGGTAAGCGCTCACCACCCCCAAACCAACGCCAAGAAGTCCACCGGCAAGGGACAGCGTGAGGGCTTCGACCAGGAACTGGGCCAGAATATCGCGAGGCTTCGCGCCAACGGCCATGCGTAGCCCGATCTCGCGGGTCCGCTCGGTGACACTGACCAGCATGATATTCATGATGCCGATGCCGCCAACCAACAGGGAGACAGCAGCAATACTCGCCAGCAACGTGGTCAGGGTCCGAGTCCCCTCCTGTTGTGCACTAGCCATCTCAGTTAAATTGCGAATGGAGAAGTCATCGTCCGCCTTCGGTTGAATATGGTGCCGGTCGCGCAGCAGGTTGGTGATCTGTGCCTGCGCGCGCGCCGTTGCTTCCGAGGAGGTCGCTCCCACAAAGATGGCCCCCGAGATATACTTTTGCAGGCCACCCTGGATCTTTGCCTGAAAGGTCGTCTGTGGCACAAAGACGGCGTCATCGTAATCTTGACCCATAGGGGACTGGCCCTTCTTGGCGAGCACCCCGACGATCTGAAAAGGGACATTTTTGATGCGTACCATCTGCCCGACTGGGTCGAAGTGCGAGCCGTAGAGCTTGTCGACAACGGTCTGCCCCAGCAGGACGACTTTAGCGCCACCGTCAACATCCGCTTGACTGAAGAGCGCTCCACGCGCCATCGGCCAACTACGGATCGCGAAGTACTCCGGAGTCGTGCCGGTGACACTGGTGGTCCAGTTTTGGTCTTCACTCAGCACCTGCGCCGTGGCGCGCAGCGTAGGGGCGGCGTA
>JBGPOI010000163.1:0-9232 GCA_041487975.1 Binatia bacterium
GGTTCTTGCAGGATTGACGGCTCGTGGTCAAGGCGAAATACACGCACTCGCCGTCCCAGTAATACCAGAGCGGCGCGAGGTGCGGGTACCCATCCTTGCCGGTCGTTGCCAGCCGTGCGATCCAGCGACCGGAGAGAAACTCGTCGATCTCCTCCTTCGTCATCGCTACATGGGGGTGCCACGCCAGAACACCGCTGATTTTCATAGAAACCTCCCGCAATCGCGTATGAAATCTTTACTTACCACGTTTGGCCTTCTGCTTGACAGAGGGAAGGAAAAATAGGTAGGAGTGCCTGGGGAGTTGGCAGTTGGCAAAAGGGAGCAGATGGTTCGGGAGTTCTCGCAAAAACTGCCAACTGGCAACTAATCACCGGCAACCTTTCAAGGAGGGACCGTGGAACTCTTGCGCGAAGGGTATCATGAACGATTATTCTTGCTCACCGATGAGCGTGAAGGGCTGATCGTGCGCAAACAGGCTAAAACAGCCAGTAGTACCTTGGAGGCAGAGATCGCCTGGCTTGAGGAACTGCCTCCTGCCCTGCACCGCTATTTCCCGCGTGTGCTCCGGTCCAGCAAAGCCAACGGCAACGGTCAGGCACTCTTCTATGACATGCCCTACTTCGGTCATGAGTGGGTCTTGCTGTCGGAACTGATTTTGACGCAGGCACTGTATCGTCCTCAGGCGCTGGCACTGATCTCGCAAGTGATGCAGGTCATGTTTGGCAACATTTTTCCCACAACCTACTCGGAAGAAGAACCACACTATCTCGAGAGACTGGTTCGCTTACTCGAACGCAGCACGCAGCACATAAGTCAGATCCCCTCCTTCTCCCCTTTCATCCATACGGAAGCGCTTGTGCTCAACGGCGAGCAGATGTGCAACGTCTTCCCGTTGCTGGAAACATGTAAAAGCGAGCAATTTCTCAGACAGAGGCTGCGCCCGGCCGCAATCCGCAAAGTACACGGCGACCTTTATCCGGAGAACGTGCTTGTGCACACTCCAAGCCTCCAGCAATCAGCGCCACGAGTGATGCTGCTCGATCCCATTGCGGCGCTCGGCTTGAGCCGGGGCGATTTTGCCATGGATGCCGCCAAGTTTACCAGTTGGCTCTCGGCTGAGCTGTTGGCGTTGCGCTTAGGCCTTTTTTCACTACAAGAAGAACGAGGCGCCCTTCCCGCCTTTATCCTCACATTTCACACTGGTCATACCCGACTGCGCACGCTTCGCGATGGGGTGTTGCTCCGAGAGTTTCTTGCTATGCTTGAGACTGCGGGATGGGCACGATCTGTGTGTGACGCGGATCCTCGGTGGCGGCAGCGCGTCAGTTTTTACGAGGCGCTGTATGCGCTCAGCATGGTCCCGTTAGTCCCCTTTCCGCAGAGCCTGGCGCGGTTTTTGGTCGGGGTGCGGCATCTTCACAACTTAGTCTTCGCCTCCGACGATCAGCAAGCAGCACAGACATTGGCGGCAAGAGATCTGAGAGCAGAGACTTACAACTGATGGGCAACAGCCAAAGTTCTTTGCCGAGCAAAGGCTCAGCGTCTCCCGCGGATCTCCACACCGGCCTTACCGCGACCGAAAGACCGCCGAGCGGGATTGACCGGGCTCAGCGTATCGAGGCGGAGCAGGTGAAGTTGATTTGCACCCATGCGTCTCTTGGTTTTCAGATCGGGGCTTTGACGGTAGGAATCGTCGTCCTGGTTTTGTGGGATATCGTTCCCTTTCACGCGTTGATGGCATGGGTTGGGGCGATGGTCTTGGTCACCTTGCCCGCCTTTGTGGCAGTGTGGCAGTTCCATCGTGTCGCTCCTCGACCGGATGAGATCAGTCCTTGGCGCAGGCTCCTGATCCTCGTCTATGGGGTTGCCGGCCTCGGTTGGGGGGCAATGGGAATACTCCTTTTCCCCGACTCTCTTGCCCACCAGGTCTTTCTCGCCTTCATTGCGGGCAGCCAGGCCGCGGGTGGTATGAGCGTCCTGTCTCCAGTCCCGACGGTTTTCCTTGCGTATCTCTTTTCCACCCTGGCGCCTTTCACCTTACAGCTTTTCTTGCAAGGCGATAAGGTTCTCGCCGCGATGGGACTCATGTTGCTGGCGTTCAGCGCGGCGCTCTTGGGCATCGGACGTCATTTCCATTCCACGCTCGCCGAGTCGCTCAAGCTGCGCTTTGAGAACCTGGACCTGGTGGAAAGTCTTTCCGCCGCCAAAGAACAAGCGGAGGCGGCGAACCGGGCGAAGTCACAGTTTCTCGCCAATGTAAGTCATGAACTACGCACGCCGATGCAAGGAGTGTTGGGAACGATCGAGTTACTGTTGAACACCACCTTAGCCGACAGCCAGCGAAAAATGGCTCACATCCTCCACCGTTCCAGTCAGGCGCTGCTGACGATTATCAATGACCTCTTGGATTTTTCCAAGATTGAGGCAGGTAAACTTGAACTCGAGGCGACCGACCTCGATGTGCGCCAGACCGTGGCCGAGGTCCTCGAACTGTTTGCCGCCAGCGCTTCGCGCAAGGGCTTGCGCCTGACCTCTCTGGTCCATGATAACGTCCCCGCCAGTCTGCGTGGCGACTCAGTGCGCCTGCGCCAAATCCTCACCAACCTCATTGGCAATGCCGTCAAATTTACTCATCGGGGAGAAATCACCATCGAAGTCCGCTGTCTCGACTCGAAATCCCAAAGCCACGACGCCAGGCTTACGCCGCACGCCTCACGCTTGATGACTCCGGACCCCCGACTCATGGCGCCGGTCTTTTGGTTACTGCATTTCGCCGTGCGCGACACTGGCATTGGCATCGCCCCGAAGGCGCGAAAACATATCTTCGAGGCCTTCTCCCAAGCCGACGGTTCCACCACGCGTAAGTATGGCGGAACCGGCTTGGGGCTGAGCATCGCGAAACAACTGACCCACTTAATGGGAGGAGAGATCGGGGTTGAGAGCGTCGTAGGCAAAGGCTCCACTTTCTGGTTCACCGTGCGGCTGGCGCCCCGGCCTATCCTCAACTGGGCTACGGTGGCGCCGTCCTCGGTCTCAAAGGGGCGACGGCTGTTTACCCAAGTTCAAGCGCACGCACCGCCTCGTGCGTGCGTACTGCTTGCCGAAGACAACCCCGTCAACCAAGATGTGACTCTCACCATGTTGAGGAACATTGGCTACCAGGTTGATGTGGTCGCGAACGGACGAGACGTGCTCGCCGCATTGTCACGGGCGTCGTATGATTTGGTCTTGATGGACTGCCAGATGCCGGAAATGGACGGCTTCGAGACCACCCAAGTCATTCGTGCACACGAAGCCGAAAACACCACGGAGAGCACCGCAGGTGACGCGCAAAAGTCCACGCCCACTCACCTGCCTATTATCGCCCTGACAGCGAACGCCATACAGGGCGATCGTGAGCGGTGTCTGGCGGCAGGGATGGATGACTACCTGAGTAAACCCTTTACCCAAGAGCAACTCGCCGCCTCGCTGCAACCCTGGCTGTCGCAGGTTTCCGCTAAAAAAGAGGAACAAACAGAAACGCCGCCGGTCGAAGCCACAACGCCGCGAAACTTTTCGCTGAAACCGCCGATATTCTCTCATGTGAAAAACGCAAGCCCCACAGCAACGCCATCCGCCGTGCGCCTTGCCGCCGTTGACTTCCAAGCCTTGGACAGAATTCGTGCGCTGCAAAGAGACAACGCGCCGGCGTTACTCGATAAGGTGATTCAAAATTACCTCAGCCATTCGCCCCAACTGTTGCAAGCCCTCGCGGAAGCCGTGGCGCGTAACGACGCCAGCGCCCTGCAAAAGGTCGCGCACAGCCTCAAATCGAGCAGCGCCACTCTGGGCGCGGCGACGCTCGCGGCGCTGTGCCAGGACCTGGAAACAATGGCGCACAAACACAGCCTGGAAAAAGCGGCACTCGTCCTGTCCGCGGCGACTGCGGAGTATGAAACTGTCCGAGAGGCGCTGTCGGCGGAACTCCAGGGGGAGGCCCGATGATGAGCAAGGACGAGCAGCTTGACCGTCCCGTGGCATTGATCGTCGATGACGATGTGGTCCTGCGGCCGCTGCTGGGCGAAGTCCTGCAACAAGCTGGCTTCGCGGTGGAGGAGGCCGCCGAAGGTGAGCAGGCCTTGGCTGCTTTTGTGCAAGCGCAGCCGGATATCATCCTGCTCGATGTCATGCTTCCCACAATGGACGGCTTTACCCTTTGCGCCACGATACGCGCGCTGCCTGGTGGCGAACACACTCCCGTGCTCATGGTCACCGGCCTCGGGGATACTGAATCAATCAGACGGGCCTACGAAGTAGGAGCCACAGACTTCATCGCCAAGCCGCTCAATTGGGAGATCTTGAGCCACCGGGTGCGCTATATGTTGCGCGCCAGCCGGGCGATGGAGGATTTGCGCAAGAAGGAAGCGGAAAACCGCGTCCTCCTCGTAGAAGCCAAACGCGCGGCGGAAGAACTGCTCAGAGCGAAAGAAGAAGCCGAGGCCGCCGACCGCGCCAAGACGGAATTCTTGGCTACCATGTCGCACGAATTGCGGACACCGCTCAATGCCATCTGGGGCTATACTCAGCTCTTTCTCACTGACGCCCTTGGTGTACTGACGTCCGACCAGACATACGCCCTGCGTCGGGTAGACAAGAACGCCAAGGAACTCCTCGATCTCATCTCCGCGGTCCTGGATGTGAGTCGCTTAGAGGCAGGGCGATTGCCGGTGGAGATCAGGGAGGTGCGGGTTGCGGAATTACTGCAAGAGGTCGAAGCCGAAACACAGGAAGTGCGGGAACAGACAAGCGTGGTGTTCGTGTGGAAAGTGGAAGGAGGATTGCCACCGCTCCACACTGACCCAGGCAAACTCAAAGTGGTCATCAAGAATCTCATCGGCAACGCCGCAAAGTTCACCGAACAGGGCAGCATCACGGTGAACGCACACAGATGCGGGAGCGGGATCGAGATCGCTGTCATCGACTCTGGGGTCGGCATCCCCACGGACGAATTACCCATCATTTTCGAGCCGTTTCGCCAACTAGAGAGTGCCAAGACGCGCCGGTTCGGCGGCACGGGTCTCGGACTACACATCGTGAAGCGACTGCTGGAGTTACTCGGCGGGCGGATCACGGTTGAAAGCGAGGTGGGGCGCGGCTCGACGTTTCACGTGTGGATGCCAACGAGTCAATAAAGATCGGTCAACAGTCAGCCTCGGACTCACAAGCAGTAGTATGGAGCTTATGGTGGGCCTTATCTACCATAACCAGTTCTCTTCCCTATGCCCTGAGGAGGAATCATTATGGCCGGAGCGTTGGACGGGGTGAGAGTCGTAGAGTGAGAAGTCGGGTGGGTCGCGGCCGGCTCCATGCCTGTACTTTTGCGACTTTCAGAGCTTTTTGTTCTCCTTCCTTCCCCTGCAGTCACCGTGTTATAGTCGCAGACATGGACCCTGCACGGCGTCACGCCACGTATGAAGATCTGCTACAAGTCCCTGATATTTTGATTGCCGAGATTGTTGACGGAGAACTGATCACGTCTCCTCGGCCCGCGTTCCCTCATGCACGCGCCGCGTCGGTCATCGCGCAGGACCTGAGTCCTTTTGATCGACCTCCCAGCAATCCAGGCAGCCCTGGGGGTTGGCGGTGCAGAGGACGTGCGGGCTGAGCCGTTCGAAGCCATTGAGGTAGACTTGGGCCGCTGGTGGCTAGAACCTTAGCACCTGCCCCTTAACTCAACTCCACCAGCAATGTCCCGGCTTCCCGCAAGTCTGCTGTATCAAACCCTTCGGTAAACCACTCGTAGGCTTCTTCCAACCTTTGCCGGAGCGCATTCCTCTTTCCTTGCTGCCCCCACAACCGGCTCAAACCCACCACCGACCGTAGTTCCAGCATCTTCGTCCTTTCCCTGGCCAGACTCGGCCAGCGCCCACCTCAGGAAGATTCTCCCTACCTCCGCCATCCCCGCGAATCCGTCCGCGCGAGACTGACAAAATTAATCCTTAAATCCTTGACGGCTAGCTTGAAATGTGAAATAGACGCGAGCATTTACAGCACGTGTGGACCTGGTTGCAGGTCGGGCTGTGAGTACCGCAGTGGGTAGGGGGGAGGAATACGGGCCAAACCCTGGGCGACCAGGGGACGGAAAGCCGACGGGACTTATCCGCTTGGGGCGTTGAACGGGCAGACACGAGGACAAAGTTCCTCTCGTCCGTGCCAGACAAATCACCAAGGACCATAAGTTGGCCGGGCTGCCGGAGGTGACTTCCGCGAGAGTCACAGACGGTGCCCGGCCTTTTTGTTTCCAGCTCGGCGCTGTCATACGCTTGACCCATGTAATAACCCTTCGCCAAGGTTGAATCATTGGGTCAGTGCACGTGGGGGAGAAACGCAGGGTGCAACAGGGACCGAAGTAATGGGAAGGGCTATACACTTCAGAGGAAGCAAAAGGAGGCGAGCGAATGAAACGGGGACAGACGTATTTCTGGGGAAGGTTCAGTACCATCTTTATAGCCGCAGGGTTGCTGTGCACGACGCTCGCGGGGTGCTCTGTGTACAAAGCCTCGAACCAGCCAAACAAGAAAGACCTCTCCGTACTCAGCACCGGCACCCCCCGGAGCCACGTGATCGCTGAACTCGGATCGCCAATCTGGTCAGGGGACAAGAACGGCGAAAAAGCCGATATGTTCTCCTTTAAGCAAGGGTACAGCAAAGGCGCGAAAGTCGGGCGGGCCTTTTTCCACGGCGCTGCTGACGTGGTAACGGCCGGACTCTGGGAAGTCGTTGCGACGCCAATCGAAACGGTTGCTGATGGGACAGATATGGAAGTAGAGGTCATATACGACGGGGAAGAGAGAGTCGAAATGGTGAACTACCTCAAAGGGAAATAGAGACTCAGTAGAAATGCCGTTGCCCGCAGTAGAATAGTTTCAGTTCTGCGAACTGAGAGAGAGGAAAGAGAATTGAGTTCCGCTGGCTGTGTGACTACTAGCTCAAGATCACCGCGCCCTTTGCATCGCACGCTCGGATGGCTGCTCTCCGCCACGGTCGCCCTTAACGGGTGCTCCACGATGAAACTCCCAGAGCATCCCGTGCAACCAGCCAATTACTCCCCTTATTCGCAAATTAAGGACGGACTGGCCGTGGCCATCGAGCCGCTGACGAGTTCACAAGAAAGCGAGAAATACTTCGGCACTGATCTCCTGTCCGCCGGCATTCTCGCGGTCTTCGTCACTGCTGAGAACCGTGGCGCGCCATCGAGCTTTCTGGTGACAAAGGAGCAGTTCTCACTGCGAGAGGGCCAGGCGGAAGTTCATGAAGCTTCGAGACGTGATCAACTGGGGTCGGAGGCTGCCGGCCAAACGATCAACACCGTGGGAGCCCTTGGGCTCGTTATAGTCCCCATACTTGCACTTCCTCTCGTCTTTGTCGGATCGAAAATGACTTCGGATGCCACTGTGGTCAAGCAAAATTTTGCCGTCAAAGAGCTACAGGCAAAGACGCTCTCATCCGGCGAAGAGATACACGGGTTCGTCTATTTCCAGCTCCTGCCAGGACACACTGGCCCTGGTCAGTGGACTGTCCATCTCGAAGCTCAAGATCTGAATACAAAGGAGGTGAAAAGCTTCGATTTCACCTTTGAATGGAGGAAGGGGTAACCGTGCAGGCGCGAAGAACAGGAAGGGTCGCTTGGATACGGTCGCTCTTTTTTCTTGTGCTGGCTGTCTGTAGCTGCACGCATACCTACAGTCCTCCCAAAGAACCGATCAGGAACTACCCCCAGACGAACAAAATCCCACTCAATGTAGAACTTCGCCTGTCGGACGAACTGCGCACGACAAAATGGGAGGAGGAAAGGATGGGAGAAACGTGGCGAATTCCTCTAGTACTACTTTGTCACAGTTAGAGTTTGCGTGAGCAGTACCGATCAATGCGCGCCAATGCGATCAATTCACGGACGGCCGCACAGCGCAGCCCTTCGCTCACCCGGCGCTGGACCGCCGGCAGCGGCACGCGGCGGCGGTCCGGGCGCGGGGGAAAAAGCGGACCGAGGCCGTCCGCGCCCTGTTCGCTGCTCCCGCTCCCACCCTTCCAGCCAGACCAGAAAACTGTAGCTCAGCAGCACCGTGATCGCCTGCCGATGAAACCCGTCCCAGCGCCGCCCCTGATACTGATCCCAGCCCAGCTCCGTTTTGGCTTCCTCCTGATACTGCTCCACCCCGTGGCGCCGATGGGCATACGCGACCAGCACGGCCAGCGGCGTAGGGACCGGGAAGTCACTCCAGACATAGTTCCCGTCCCCCCTCTGACCGCGTCCGGGGCGGTGCCCAATCAACCAGCCGCCCTGCCGGGTACCCTCGCCCTCGACCCGCCCGCAGCGCAGCGCCAGAAACTTCGCTCGCCACCAGCCCTTGGCCCCCTCGCTCCACGCGCTGGTTTGCCAGTCCCGGAGCGGGTGCGCCGCCAGTGCGGCATCGGCCCGGAGCACGGGGCGCTCCGGCCCGCGTCCCAGGGTCACACTGAAATCAGCCCGCCCCGCGACCACGTGGCGCTCCCCGCGTTCCTCCAGGCCGTTGAGGAAATGGGGAGTGTCCCCATAATCGGCGTCACTGGTGACGCCCGCGTGCCCCACCCCACAGCCAGTGGCTTCATCCAACACCGCCAGCGCCAGCTCGGCTTTGGTCTGAAAGGTGAGGTCCTCCGGCACGTGCGCCTGCGCCCGGCGCTCCACCGCGTCCGCCCACACCCGGGGCAGATACCGCCGCGTGGCTACGGGCCAGGCCAGCGTCCGCTCGGCATACTGACACTTGACCGTGACCTGACAGGTGGTCAGTTTGCCTGCCGTCCCCGTATACTGGTGCGCGACCCCGACCGAGTGTCGCCCCTGCTGCTCAAAGCCGGTATCAGCAAAGATCAGCACCTCATCCCCTGCGCTGGGCCGCGTCCGCATCCGGGCGATCCGCTGAGGGTTAAGGGCGGTCTCCTCCCAGACCAGGTCGGTCAGCAAATGAGGGACCTGTTGCCCAGTGGTCTCGGGCACGCCCTCCGCCAAGGTGTCGCAGTTTTTGTTCGGCTGCTCGCTGCGCCAGCCGGTGCGGTCCTGGCGCAGGGTCTCGGCACTGGGTCCCTGGGTAAAATGCACCCGCAGCGGAGCCAAAAACTCGGCCAACTCCGGCAGGGGCGCGCGTGGTGCCTGGGGCACCCGCTCCTGTGTCGTGTTCTTGCTAATCATTCTCGTAGGGTATCGCAGATTTAC
>JBGPOI010000164.1:0-9160 GCA_041487975.1 Binatia bacterium
GAACTCTCCTATCCCGCTTATGAGCCAGATGCCGAGCAGAGTGCCGTAGCTAGTGATGATATACGCACCACGCACGAGCCACGAGCGCCACTGCGGACGTAGGAGAACAGAAAGGAAACGATCCGGCCGGTCGAGGTCGAGCACGAGCAAGACTCCGGTCAGACCGAGAAAGAGTAGGCCTGCCAGAATGCCGGTCCAGAAGGTGGCCACAGTTGGCTGGCTCATGCCAAGACCATGAGCCAAAAACGGCACGAGGACGGTGCCGGCAGCAATGGCCTTGGTCCAGATATAAGCCGGAACTTCCCAGCCCCACAGCACGCCTTCGGACGGGACATCGTATACCCGTCGGGCGCTCTCCCATAAAGTTGTCAGGGGACGGCGACGCCGCGCCGGCTCTGGGGATGAGAAGAGTGCCTCCGGTTTTTCCAACAGAGTGTGCAGAAGATTACTTTCCCCCAAGTGAGACTCCGCCTTTCCGTTCAACCCCTTGCGGCCATGCCCCACTGGCTGGCTCTGGCTGCTCCACATGTAGTCGCTGTCTTGTGGCGCCAGGGCTGGGGTGAGCGCGACCTCGTCCCCTTCGATATAGAACAGTTTTGGTCGGGTGTTCTTCTCGGGCTTGCGCACTTGCACCTGTGTGCGAGCAAGCAAATGAGCGATCTCGGTGTTGGGGTCGTCCATGTCGCCAGAGATAATGGCGTGTACTGGACAGACGACGACACAGGCGGGTTCGATGCCGACTTCTACCCGGTGAGTACAGTAGTTGCACTTGGCGGCCGTGTGTGTGTCGGGGTCAATATAGAGCGCGTCGTACGGGCAAGCTTGCGTGCACGCCTTGCAACCGATGCAGCGGTCGTTGTTGAAATCGACAATCCCGTCTGGTCGCGTATAGAGCGCGGTGACCGGGCAGATCTCCACGCAGGGCGCGTCGGCGCAGTGGTTACAGCGCTGAACGGCGAACAGGCGGCGAGTGTGAGGATAGACACCTTTCTCGATGTATTTGACCCAGGTGCGGTTCACACCCAGAGGCACGTTGTGCTCGGCCTTGCACGCCACGGTGCAGGCATGGCAGCCGATGCACTTGCGGTTATCAATGACGAAGCCGTAGTTCATGCCAGTCCCTCGCCCCTCATCCCCAACCCCTACCTTTCCACCGGCAGATGCTGATCGTTCCAGTCCAACATCCCGCCCTTGAGGTTCGAGACGTGCTCGAAACCGAGGCCGGTAAGGATGGCGGCAGCGGTGGTACTGCGTACCCCAGCCCGGCAGATTACTATCACGTCTTTATCCTTGTAGGCTTCGATCTCTCCCGCTCGAGCAGGTAACTCTTTGAGAGGGATCAGCCTGCTGCCAGGAATGTGGCCGAGTTCACCGCTGAACTCTTCCGGTTCACGCACATCGAGCAGCAGTGACGAGGTTGCGCTGCCGAGTTGTAGCCTGACTTCCTGAGCGGTCACTTGGCGTACGCGGTTGAGTTCGCCTAGGGTGGGGAAATGCATTGATTCATCTTCGATCGCTGACTGGTTGGGCTGGAGCGCTTCCTGAATCTTATCCGGCAGAGGCATTCCCAGATTGTTCATCAACTCAATGTATGCTTCGCGCGCACGTCCGGAGACACGCGGGTTCGTGCGCTTTTCTTCGCCGATGGTTGAATGCGTGTGACCGCGGTAGTCGTGGGCGGGAAAGACGAGGGTTTCCTCCGGCAGAGCGAAGAGCTTCTGCGTGATGGCATCGTACTGCTCGCCGGCATCGCCGCCAGCAAAGTCACAACGGCCGGTGCCATGGATGAGCAGGGTGTCTCCGGTGAAGACCCGATTCTCAGTATAAAGGCTGAGGCCATCGGGTGTGTGACCCGGGGTGTGGAACACTCGCAGTCTGATGGTGCCGATGGGGATTGACTGCCCGTCGTCAACGTGGATATCGACGTGCGGAGCTGGCGCACGCCGGTGCATGATCACCGGCGCACCAGTCAAGTCATGCAACTCCCAACTGGCAGTGCGATGGTCAGCGTGAGTGTGAGTGTCGATGATGGCGTCGAGCTTGCAACCGTCATAGGCCAGCATGGCCAGATAGCGATCGACTTTATCTTTGATCGGATCGATCAGCGCAGCTTTATGGGTGTTCTCACAAGCTAGGAGATAAGTTTTACACTTGCCGCGGTTCAATTCGCGAAACAGCATGCTCGTTCCTCCTCTACGAGGGCGCAATCGAGTTTTCGTTTCAGTAGTCCTGGGAACTTTGCAAGAGTGGTGAGGGAGGCGTCGCCAAACGGGACGCCGCGTCTTGGCTTGTGAGAGACCGGTGGTGCAGTCTTGAATTTTCGAGCAGTTTGTAGAGGTACATGCCAGCAATCATGGCTACGACAAAGAGTACTACTGATTTATGGCCCGATGCCAGTGAGGTCACCGCTGGCCCCGGGCAAAAACCGCCAAGCCCCCAGCCGATGCCGAAGAGGGCAGCTCCACCTACTAGGCGCAGGTCGATGTCCTGTCGCGTCGGTACGGAGAACGCCAACGCGAACAAGGGCGAGGATCGGCGGCGGATCAAGCGGTAGAAGACGGCGTGCACCGTGATCGCACCGATCATCACACAGGCGAGGCTTGGATCCCAGTTGCCGGTAAAGTCAAGAAATGCGGTGACTTTGGCGGGTTGGGTCATGCCACTGATGCCGAGACCAACAGCGAAGATCAGACCTGAGACAAACGTTGCGAGTAGGGAATTCATAACGCTCCGCCGAGGAGGTGATTGATAATGTAGATAGTAAGGGTGCCCGTCGCGATGAAGGTCACGGTAGCAATCAGTGAGCGCTGCGAGAATCGGCTGAGACCGCAGACGCCGTGCCCGCTCGTGCAGCCATTTCCCAGACGGGTGCCGAAGCCGACCAGCAGGCCGGCCACAACAAGCGCGCTCCACGATCGTGTGATGCCGATCGCAAAAGTCTGGGGAGAAAGGAGTCTGAGCAAGAATCCACCGACCAGCAGGCCGGCGACAAAAACGATGCGCCAGAGAGTATCGTTCTTCGCCGGGCTAAGGGTACCCGCTATGATGCCGCTGATACCGGCGATCTTGCCGTTAAAAAGCAGCAGCATCGAGGCGCTCAAGCCGATCAGCATCCCGCCGATGAGGGAAGCGAGAGGGGTGAAGTGTTCCATAGCTTGACCTCGAAGATTTTATGTTATAACTATATTACCAATTAGCAATATAGAAGATTCTTGTCAAGAAACCGCTAATGGCACGAGCGAAAAAAGAACTCTCCGACGCTGCCCTGCAGATGATCGCCAACCGCTTCAAAGTATTGGCCGAGCCCATGCGCCTCAAGATCCTCCACACTCTGTGGGACGGAGAACTGACCGTGGGCGAGATCATCGCGGCAACCAAGGCCTTCCAGGCCAACGTATCCAAACACTTGGGCATTCTCCAACAGGCTGGCCTAGTGAACCGGCGCAGAGACGGCCTGAATGTCTGTTATCGGATATGTGACGAGACGGTCTTTGAACTGTGCGAGGCGGTCTGTGCCAGCCTCCACGACCGGCTGGCGGCGCAGATCGATGAGATTACTCCCGCCGTGCCGGGACGCAAACGTGCCTGACGGCAGTCTAGGAATAAGAAGGGCGGTCAGTCGGCGAGTCTAGACTACTTTCGTTACGTTGAAAGCGCGCTGACTTCTTCCTCAGCGAGCTGACGCACATCGGCAAAGTTTTCCAGGGGCTCTTTGCTGACCAGGAAAACCGCGCGCAGACCAAGAGGAACGATGGTGAATCCCTCACGCTTGCTCATGCCGGACAGCGGACGAGTCCAGCGCCGCGAGACGAACAGCGAAACCTCCTCGTGTCTACTGCGATATACCAACTGGACAAACACGCGGCCAAGGGGGTAGCAGATCCGTGCTCCTTCTAGATGAAAGCCTGCCGGCCCCAAGTTAGGCAGGTCTTCCAGTCCTTCCTGACGCAGCACGTCTTGCGTGCTGTGCGGATCAAGCCAGGCAAGGGAAAAAGGCTGAGCAGTATTCAGTTGCATCTCTGTGATGAGCGCCTCACCAAAGGCGGTGGCTTCTGGGTCTGCTGGGGCGGAGAAAAGTTGCCGGCCAACCACGAGAAACAGCAGGACTGCGGCAGCCGCTCCTACTCCTCGCCAGCGTCGCACCCAAGTCCAAGGAGAAAATAGCGCCAGAATATTGGCGCGCACTTCATCGACGCCCTCAATCGAAGCCTGCCCGGCGACTCGCAGACGTTCGTCAAAACGTCGCAAGGCTTCCATCTCCCGCTGGCAGGGAGCGCACACTTCCAGATGTTCGGCCACCGTAAAAGCGTCGTGAGCGCCGAGTTCGTTATCCACGAACGGGCTCAACAGTTTACGAATATCTTTACATTCCATGGCCCGGAGTCCTTTCTTTATCTGCGACGGCCGGTGCAGTCAGCCAGCGGCGGAGTTCGCGCCGTGCGCGGTAGAGGCGTGACATGACTGTACCCATTGGAATATCGAGCATCTGAGCCGTTTCCTTATACGGGAATCCTTCGACCACCACGAGCCATAATACGTCGCGAAATTCAGGGGTCAGGTGACTGACGGCGGCAAGGATGTCTTGCCGGTTTCCTCCTTCGACATCGGGAAAGAGGGGAATCACCTTGTTCGACCCTTCCACCTCCTCGGCCTCAGCCAGAGGGTCACGCCGTTTCTTCCCCGCTGCTTTTTTCAAAACGTTCAGCAGGATGCGGAACAACCAGGCGCGGCAGTTCGTATCCGGCTGGTAGGTGCGGAAAGAGCGCCAAGCGCGAAGATACGTCTCCTGTACCGCATCCTCGGCACGAGCCCGGTCGCCGCTTATGCGGACTGCGGTTCGTAGCAGGGCTTCTAGATGGGGGATCGCTTCTCTTTCAAACGACACCCGGCTGTGCACCTTAATTCCCTCCTTGGCCAGTAAAATTCTCAGCGCTTGCGCTTTATTCCCCGCGCGTGTCGCTGTCGGAAAGGTAGGGAACTACACGCAAAGATAGAGCAGCCCGTTTTCTGCTTTAACTTGATAGACGGTAGCTCGGGCGGGACGCTCGCTGCTGCCGTCGCGCAAATTAAACCGCCAGCCGTGCATGGGGCATTTGATCCCCCCAGCCGGATCGACGAAGCCACGGATCAGAGGACCACTACGATGAGGACAGCGGTTCTTGAGGGCATAAATAACCCCCTCTAGGTTGAAGAGGGCAATCTCGAGGTTGTTCAGTTTAACTAGCTTACGACTGCCGGGGGGCAATTCCTCCAGCCGACAGGCTTCGAGCCAATGTTGGGGGTCCATCGCTAAGGAACATACCCCCAGAGCCTGACCACATCGAGGGGATTGCCATTGCAGGAGGCTTTATACTTCAAAAGCGTGTCGAGGCCGTCACAGGTGCGCTCCAGATTGGTTTCCATGCCGGGAAAATCGCCCCATCCCTGCGCGTTCTTATTGTCGATGATCCAGCGCAGGCCACGCAGAATGATATCTTCCCCACGGCCATCGCCGAGAATACGGGTAACGACCATCAACGAGCGGGAACAATCCATGGTATGGTCCACGTTTTCTTCATCCCATGATCCGTTTGCCGCTTGCCATTCGTAGAGTTTCGCTGCTCCTTTGGCGCACGACTCGCGCACCCCTCTCACACGGCTGTCGATTACCAGGTCGGCAACCAGCGCATCCTGAATAAGATGGGCGGTAATTTCCACTCCGGAAGGATGGAAGTCGTTGTCATACCAGCCGCCGTCGGTGCTTTGATGGTCGATAATAAACCGAAGACCTTGTTCCCAAGCCCGCCGGACATCACCCCAGTTGTGTGTTTCGCCTAGAGCCCTGACGACGTTGAAAAAGCTCACCGGGTGGCTGGTGGTATCGAGGTCCGCCCAACGGGAGTCCACCCAGCGGCCGTCCTGGTGCTGCGTATTGAGGAAATAGTCGATGGCCTTTTTCACCGATTGGGTAAGCCGTTCGTGCTTGAGGAGACGATTTCCGCGGATGAGCATGAGCCCACAGAAAGCCGAGACCCAGACCGTGCTCTCCTGGTCTGCCGAGAACGGGCTCCAGCCGCCGTCCGCGTTCTGGCAATCGACCAAGGCAAGATAGTCAGCCAGAAAGTCTGGCGTGGTGCGTGCATGCAAGAGCACGCGTAGGGCATGCGCGACGAGTTCCAAGTCCTGCGGCCCAGTAGTGAGGCTCCAACCGTTGCGCTCTTGCAGAAAAAAGGCGTATTCGTCTTTGATGAGTTGATCGATTTGCTCTAAGGGCATCTGTCGTTCCTTACTGCACTGGCTATCAGCATTCAGCTATCAGCGGTCAGCCAGATAAGAGAAAAAGCGCTCCTTTGCTTTGCTTGTCTTTGCTGAAAGCTGACCGCTGACTGCTGATAACTATTTCACCTTCGCCCAAGCGCGGCGGTAGTCTTCAAAAGTGTCAATCTCCAGCCAGCCTTTGTAAATATCCACGCACGCCACCTCGCCGCCGCGATCGACAATCTCCTGTAAGAGGTCAGTAAAGGCGGACTTTTCCAAAGATTCGGCTTCATGGAAGCTACGGCCTTGCAAGCGTTGGGGGGTTTGGTGGTAGACGGTGCGGAGCAGACGCGCGCCCTCTTCGGAAAACATGGCCAGACCGACAAACTCACCGTCCGCTTCATCGGCTGACAGGTGTTGGCCGATGCGGGCGAGGGTCGTGCCTTCCGCGGTCGGCAGGAAGCGATATCCCGGCTGAGGCGGTTGGTGGGTGACCACCAAGTCGGGGTTCTTCGCGCGCATCTCTTCCTGGGTATGAGCATGGTCTCCCCACGCCCGATCCACCACGACACTGATGTCAGCTTGTGACTTGAGCAATTTTTCCAGGATCGCCGGATCAAAGATAATGTCGGAGTAGAGGAAGAGAAACCGCCCGGACATCTCGGCTTCGGCCAGAAACAGCGACACGAGTTCGCCGGTATCACGAAAGCGGTCGTTATCGTAGTAGCGGACGTTAGGCAGGCTGATCTGCTCCTTACAGTAGCCACGCACTACCACGACATCCTTGACTCCGCACTCATTGAGCGCATGGATCTGGCGCTCCAAAATCGTCTGGCCTTTAATCTCCAGCATTGCCTTGGGCCGGTCCTCGGTAAGTGGCAGTAACGCCTCGTCGAAGCCGGCGGCGATGATGATGGCGGTGACGTCGTGCCCGCCCGGTAAGAGAAACTTTTGCTCGTTGGCCTGCAAATCAGCTACACCGACCAATTCATAGATCTCGGGCAGCGTGGCGATGCGGTCATCCACCGCTGCCGGCCGGCCTTCCTGCTTAAGCGTGATGAGGGACTCGCGCATCGCCTTGACTGCGGCGCGCAATGCTTGGTTGGCGAAGATCACCAATTTGAAACCGGCGGCGGCGAGATCGGCGGCGGTGATGTTGGCATAGGTGGTCGGTACGGCCACGAGCGGGCAGGTGCCATCCCAAGCCGCAGTGAAATCTTTTAGTTCGTCGAAAGTTGAAGACTTCGAGTGCACCAGCACGGCGTCGGCGCCCGCCTCGGCATAAGCGCGGGCGCGTTTCAGCGCCTCTTGCGTGCCCCACCCAGCGATAAACGCCTCTGTGCGCGCAATGACGACGAAGTCCGGATCGCTTTGCGCAGCCTTGGCCGCTTGGATCTTGCGTGCATGCTCGTCGGCGGGCACCAACTCGCGCCGCACGCCAGCGTAAAAGCTACAGCGCTTGGGAAAAATGTTGTCTTCAATGCAGAGGCCAGCTACGCCCGCGCGCTCGTACTCAGCCACGGTGCGCATAACGTTGATGGCGTTGCCGAAGCCGTTGTCGCAGTCGGCGATAACCGGAATGCGTACCGCGTTGCTCATGCGGCGGACCGCCTCGAGGGTCTCACTCATAGTCAGGATGTTGGCGTCTGGCAGCGCACTCGCCGCGGAGATGCCGAACCCACTCGCCCAGATCGCATCGAAGCCCGCTTCTTCGGCAAGTTTGGCGGATAGTGCATCGTGAGCGCCGAGAACCAATGCCGGGCCAGGCCGGCGGAGCAGCGCGCGCAGTTGCGCGGTAACTGAAGGTGTGGGCATAGTGGGCAAAACTATACGGTCTGGGGTCTGGAGCCGCAAGACCCTGAGGGATTACAGAGACTCGCTAGGTTGTCTGCTAAAGCTTTCTTTTCTCCTGCGCTTCGTGATAGAGCAGGAGAAGGCTAAATCCTGGAGGTTATAGCGATGCGTTGTCTGAGCTGTGGGTTTGACAATCCCAAGGGGATGAAATTTTGTGGCGAGTGCGCTGCACCCCTGCGGAATCGCTGCCCGCAGTGCGGGTTTGAGAACCCACCACGGTTCAAGTTCTGTGGCGAGTGCGTCACTCCACTCACCACGCCGCCCCACTCCTCTGTTGCAAGTTCCAGGTTCCAAGTTCCCAATCCCCCATTAGTTACACCCCCAAACATTTAGCCGAGCGTATCCTCTCCGCGCAGACGGACATGGAGGCCAGAGGCGCGACCGAGGGGGAGCGCAAAACCATCACCGCCCTCTTTGCCGACATCAAAGGCTCGATGGCCTTGATCGAGGATCTCGACCCTGAAGAGGCGCGCGCCATTGTCGATCCCGCCCTGTCGTTAATGATGGATGCCGTGCACCGCTATGAAGGCTACGTCGCCCAGTCCACCGGTGATGGCATCTTCGCTTTCTTCGGCGTTCCCATTGCCCATGAAGACCATCCCCAGCGTGCGCTGTACGCTGCCCTGCGCATGCAGGAAGACCTCAAACGCTACGCAGACACGCTACGGCTGGACAAAGGCCGCAATGTCGAGATTCGCGTGGGAGTCAACACCGGCGATGTCGTACTGCGCTCGATCCGCAAGGATGACCTGCGTACCGAGTACACGCCGATTAGCCACTCGACCAGTCTCGCCTCGCGCCTGGAGGGGTTAGCGCCCGGTGGGTCAATTGTGGTGAGTGAGCAGACCTACAAGCTGACCGACGGCTACTTTGAGTTTAAGCCTTTGGGAGCGGCGCGGATCAAAGGTGTCAGCGAGCCGGTTCATATTTATGAAGTGCTGGGAGTGGGTCCACTCCGTACTCGACTACAAGTAGCGACCCGGCGCGGGCTGACACGTTTTGTCGGCCGGCAACATGAACTCGAGCAGATCCGGCGCGCGTTTGAGCAAGTCAAAAGCGGACATGGGCA
>JBGPOI010000165.1:0-9155 GCA_041487975.1 Binatia bacterium
AGCGTAGAAGCGCACTGTATCCTCAGGGTCGTACTCGCGCCATTTGTCGTAAGGGAGCTCCTTCATCATCTGGAGGGCGGGGTCGTAGCTTGTCGTGAAGCCCTTGTCTACGAGGAACCGGGCGGCCCGCTCTGGGTCACGGGCGCAGAGGTCGGCCGCCTTCAGGATGGCGCGCAGCGCCCGCTTGGTCGCTACCGGGTACTTCCGGACAAACTCGCGATTCCCGGCCACCATGCAGCAGAAGTATTGTGACCAGGGCCGGTCCAGCGTGCCGTTGACCATTACGTGGCCGATCTTTCTCGCCCGGAACTCTTGCAGCTCTGGTGGGAATCCCAGGTACGCATCGATCTTCCCCTCGGCGAGGAGCTGCATCGCCTCGACCTGGGGATGCGTCACCCAGTTGATATCCTCGTGGGGGTCCAAGCCTACGTATGCCACCATGCTAGCAATGAAGGTAATAGAGCCACTTCGCAGCTCGGGCACGGCGACAGTCTTCCCTTTCAGGTCGCGGACCGCGCGGACCCGGTCGCTCCCGAACAGCTCAAAGCAGCCGATGTGGCCCCCCGCTAAGATAACGATCGGGTCCCCTGCGTCCAGTCGGATGACGGCATCCGGAGCGAAGTACATGTTGATGTTAGCCTCGCCAGAGGCCAGAGCTATCTCAAACTCGCGGGCCCCTTCTTTCTTGACGTATTGCACCTCGGTGAAGCCCTCGTCCCGCAGGAGTTGTTCGGCCACGAACTGGGGGGCCAGACAGAGGTCGCCGGGGTACTGGACCAACCTGAGCGTCGTTGTCTCCGGCGGCAGCTCCGCGGCGACTGACTCAGGTCTCAGGCCAAGGAGCCCTGCCGCTCCAGCAAGGACCAGCCCACCCAGAAACTCCCGCCGGCTCCAGCCTTCAGCTTGTCGCCTATTCATGGGAACCTCCCTTTCCGCAGGAGTCATTTTCTGTTTGACTCGCCGTCATCACTTGAAGAGACACGTACTCAAGCACGTACTGCTTCTGCTTCAACACGACTCAGGTACGTCAGAATCTCTTGTTCGCGCTGCTGCAGCTCAAGCAGGATCGGCTCCGACATGGCGCGATACTCAGCCGCCGTATGCACCTTCCGTGCAGCCAGGAGAACCTGTTGGAGATTCCGTACCGCCTCTTGAGCGGCCTTCAGTTGTTCATCGTTTTCAATCATGATGTGACTACCTCCACAATGCCTCTTGTTCTTGTTTTCCGTTCATCGTTCCGCGTTTTGGCTCACCCCTTTAGCTCTTTCTTGATCTCATTGAGAAACCGCCAGTCGGTGCCCTCGGCGATAATCTTCTGCGGGCTGCTCTTGATCATCCCGACCTCATGGAGGCGCAGGGCGTAGAAACGCACTGTGTCCTCGGGGTCGTACTCCGGCCACTTGGTGTAAGGGATATCCTTCAGCGTCTGGAGGGCGTGGTCATAGTTTGTCGTGAAGCCCTTGTCCACGAGAAGCCGGGCAGCCCGATCTGGTTCCAACGCGCAGATTTGGTTCGCTTTCAGGATGGCGCGCAGCGCCCGCTTGGTGGCTACTGGATGCTTCCGGACGAAGTCTCGGTTCCCGGCCACCATGCAGCAGAAGTACTGAGACCAAGGCCGATCCAGCGTGGCGTTGACCACCACGTGCACGTGCTCGATCTGCTTCGCCCGGAGTTCCTGCGGTTCTGGCGGGAAGCCCATGAAGGCGTCGATCTTCCCCTCGGCGAGGAGCTGCATCGCCTCGGCCGAGGGGTACGTGACCCAGTGGATGTCCCTGCGGGGATCCAGGCCCACATACGCCGCTATGCTTGCGAGGAAAACGTGCTGGGGAGATCCCAGCTCGAGCACGGCGACGGTCTTCCCCTTCAAATCGTGGATCGCGCGGATCCGTTCGGTCCCGAACAGCTCGAAACAGCCGACATGCCCCCCAGCCAGGATGACGACTGGGTCCCCCGCGTCCAGTCGGATGATGAGCGGCGCGACGAAGTCCATGCTGATGTGGGCCTCGCCAGAGGCCAAAGCTGACTCGATCCCTGAGATTTCTCTTTTCTTGACGTATTGCACCTCAGTGAACCCCTCGCTTCGCAACAACTCTTCGGCCACATACTGCGGCGCCTCACAGATGCTGGTGGGTGCTTGGACCAAGCGGAGCGTCGTCGTTTCCGGAGGCGGCTCCGCGGCGACTGACTCAGGTCTCAGGCCAAGGAGCCCTGCCGCCCCTACCAGGGTCAGCCACTCCAGGAACTCTCGCCGGCTTACGCCTTCAGCTTGTCGCCTATGCATGAGACACCTTCCCTCAGGAGTCACTTTCTGCTTGACTGCCCACTCGCTCCGGTAAGGCAGACGCTACTCCTCGTGCCCGCGAAAAGTCAAGAGGAAAAGCGACGCTCTCTTTTCCCTCTTATACCGTTCGCATATCCTCGAATCGGGGAATAACCTTATGCAAACATCAATCTCGCCGGGGGGTGTTGCAGCAGAGAGGGCTTTTCTTTATAAAGCCAAAATTCGCCGCCAAGAAGCGAGGAAGAGGAGGCTGTATGCATCCCAGAAAGGCGGGAGCGCATTGATCGAGCAGGGTATTTTGTTGGGACTTCTCCAGGGAAGTATGGGGTTTGCCGGAGTTTTCGTTTTTGCCAGTTTTTTCGAGTGGACCTTACATAAGTACGTTATGCACTCGCTGCTGTGGAACTATCCGTTCCATGCCCACGCCCTGGTCCATCACGGCCTCTTTCGTGCTGACCACACCTATCATCTACGGCGAGAGGAAGACAAAGCAAAGGTCACCTTCGCATGGTGGAATGCGCCGGGGCTGGTGCTGCTCACGCTGCCCCTCCTGCTCGGCCTGGGATATTTTTTCGGCTGGCTGGTCTTTTGGGGTGGGCTGATCGCTGAGTCTTCCTACTACCTGCTCTATGAGTCCCTCCACTGGTGCATGCATGTTCCCCAGGACCGCTGGATCGAAAAGACCCGGGTCTTTCAGTGGTTGAATGCGCACCATTATCTGCACCATCGGTATGCCTTCAAGAATCTGAACGTCGTGTTTCCCTTGGCCGATTGGGTACTCGGTTCACTTGTCCCTGTGGTCGCCAAGAATCCTCTCAGCGTAACGCAGGAATAACGAACTCCCGACCAAACGGCGCGTAAGGGATATGTAAGCCCAAGCTAATCATCAGGCGGATGCGCGCCTTGCGCGGGGTGAGGCGGTCTTCAATCACCACCCCGGCGGCCGTGAGATCAGCGTAAGCGCCAGGATAGTAGTAGTCCTCGGCCGTGCGTCCACTCGCTGCTCCGGTGCACAGCACAACCGTCAGCCCGCTCTTCGCCAGTTGCAGGATGTGTCGGCGGGCTAGTGGTGGGACGCTCCCGGTGGCGATGCCGGCGATCACTACTCCGTGAACTGGCCGATCGGGCAACCGCTCCAGCAATACCGCTTCATCGGCCACGCCCATGGTTAGAATCGGTATTGCCGCCGGCAAGGAGGGAGGAATTTTGCTCGGCCGCTGGTGGGCAACCGGGCGCCACGCCAGTTCTATCTGATCGGCGAAGATCCTGCCGTAGGGCGCTCCTCTGCGGGCCGTGAACGCGTCTAGCGCTCCGCTGTCAGCCTTGTAGACACTCCAGGCGGCGAAGATCTCATCGTTCATGGTCACCAGGGCGCCATACTCCGCCGGCACCGCCGCCGCCACGCGCAGGGCATTCTCCAGGTTTTTGATGCCGTCATATCCAGCCGCCCAACGCGGACGCATAGCGCCAGTAAAAACGATGGGCAGGGCAACCGGCGCGACTTCATCGATGAAAAAAGCCACTTCTTCCAGAGTGTCAGTGCCGTGGGTTACTACCACGCCGTCCACGCCACTTGCGGCTTGCTGCTGGATACAGCGTGCCAGCGTGAGTAGGTCTGCAGAGTGGAAACCTCCACCAGGCTGGGTGACGAGATCGAGTGGGCGAGTCTCAAGCTGTGCCGCTAATGAGGTTTGCGCCAGCAGAGCAGCGGCCGTAAGGGTAGGGACACTCGTCCCAGTCGCAGGATCTCGGACCATGCTGATGGTGCCACCGACGGCAAGGAGGAGGATACGGGGTTTGTCGCGTCCTGAATCAGTCACGGCGTGCCGCTCATCGCGCTGGTAAACTGGAAGAGCGAGACCACAAACCACCCGCGTGCGTCCGTCCACCTGGCGCGGGACTGGAATCCGTACGGTTGCAGGTGGGCGCTAATCTCCGCCGAGTCAAATTTCCGCGAGATTTCCGTGTGAATCGTCTCGCCAGGGCGAAACGGCACGCGCAGATCGAGATCATCGATCGCCACCTCCTGGGCGCGGGTGCTTTGCAGGTGCATCTCGATCTGGCTGAGCTGCTGGTTGTAAAAGGCCAGGTGAGCGAAGGAAGCGAGATCGAAATCGGCGCCTAGTTCGCGATTCATGCGCTGCAACAGGTTGCGATTAAAGGCGGCGGTGACTCCTGCGGCGTCATTGTAGGCGGGCTCAAGAATCGTTGCTGACTTGCGGAGGTCCAGCCCAAGCAGGAAGTAGTCACCGCCCTGGAGGGAGGAGGCCAAAGAGGAAAAAAGCCGATCCTGTTCACTCAGAGTGAAGTTCCCCAGGTTGCTTCCGAGAAATAACACCAGACGTCGCGGTGCGGCGGGGAGTGCAGCCAGACCGTTTTCATAGTCGGTCGCTAGCGCCTCGATGTGGAGGCGGGGATAATCAGCAACGAGGTTGGCGGCCGTCTCCCCGAGCATCGACTCGCTGATGTCGATCGGGACGTAGTGCATGTGGTGACCGCGCCGGTGGCACTCATCGAGCAACAGGCGGGTTTTGACCGAACTGCCACTGCCCAATTCCACGATGGCGCACTCCCCCACCTCATCGACAATATCTGCGGCATGCTTCGTGAGAATCGCCGTCTCGGTGCGGGTCAGATAATACTCCGGCTGTCGGCAGATCTGCTCGAACAAAAGGGAGCCCGCGTGGTCATAGAAGTACATGGGCGCAATCGATTTCTGCCGACGGCTGAGCCCGACGGCGACATCTTCACGAAAGCGTGGACGAATGGCGAAAGGGACAAGAATGCGGACGCGACCATTGCTGGAGTGAGTCGAATTCATAGTCAGAAGTCCGAATGTGGCATGAGGAATTGCTGGGACGGATGTCGGGTTCACAGATCTGTGGCGCAGCGGAAGCCGGCAAAGATTTCTCTCACCCAGGGATGGTACCAATTGCGAAACGTTGTGCGGAGGACATGTCGGCGGGTGGCCCACGACCCGCCTCTGAGCACGCGGTGCCTCTGGTCGAAGTACGGTACGGAATAGCCTTCGTACGGAAAAGCAGCAAATCCCGCGTACGGCTCAAACCAGGTGGCGGTCCACTCCCACACGTTGCCGAGCATGTCCTCACAACCAGAGGGGCCGCGGCCGGCCGGGTGCTGATCTACTGAGGTGGTGTCCCCGCCGTGGGCGTTGTCGTTGCCGGTGTGAGAATCGGGCTCGCGTTCTCCCCCTGGGGAGAAGCGTTTCTCCTGCCGCTCGGGATCCCACGAGGCCGCTTTTTCCCACTCTTCTTCGGTTGGCAGCCGTTTGCCGATCCAGCGGGCGTAGGCCTCCGCCTCGTACCAACTCACACACTGCACCGGATGGCGCGGCTCCAGAGGGGCGGTTTTTTGCAGACCGATTTCGATCCACTTGTCCCTCCGCTGCTCCCGCCAATACAGTGGATGTTCCACTGTATTGAGTTCTCGCCACTGCCAGCCTTCCGCGCTCCAGCAGGATCGCGCGTGATATCCACCGCTGGTGATGAACGATAAGAACTCAGCATTGGTAACGGGACGCCGATCAATGAGAAAAGCCGGCACGAAGACCATATGCTGCGGGCGCTCATTGTCCAGCGTACGCGCGATGTCGTTGCTCCCCATGACGAATGAGCCGGCGGGAATTAAGGTCATGCTGTCATCGGCAAGAAGAGCAGTCTCCCTCTCCTCGCGGGGGAGAGAGCCAGGGTGAGGAGACCTACGATCAGGTTGGAGCTGAGATAGACCTTCACCCCAACCTTCTCCCGTTCCGGGAGAGGGAGAAGAATCGTACCGATCCGCGGCGAGCAGGCGCAGAATGAGCGACATGGTTTCCTGATGCTGCTCCTCATGTTGTAGGAGCATGTTGAAGATTCGCGCATCCCGTAGCAGGGGATGGTCGGAGTCGGGGTCTGCGCTCACGAGAAAGTTTAGGACTCGCTCTCGCACGGTGCGGAGATACGCGAGGATCTCGTCGCGCGCGGGCAAATGCTCACGCGCGGGTTTGGGCGTGTCGGTCGGCGTGAAAAAACGATCGTAGGCAGCCGAGAGGGTGGGTTCTCCCTTACACTGCTGCAATATCCAGTAAGCTTCGGTCACGCCGATGTGCCCGAGATGCCAGCCAACTGGGCTAAACTCGCGGTGAAGCTGGCGGCGAAAATCAAGATCGTTCACGCACGCACACAAGTGCAGCGTCTGGTCACGCGCCTCTTCCATCTGTTGCCGGAGCGTCACAACACGAGTCATGTAGCCACCTGCCGCTGGAGGTTCACGCGATGCAAGGTGAGGTCCGCATCGAAGGCCACGAGGCTGCCTTCGGGCACCGGTGCCCAGTCAGAGGAAGCGAAGAGTCGCTCCGATGCGATCACCACCGCCTGAGGGAAAAGCGGACTGTTCATGATGTAGTATAATGAAGGCGCCGGGGCCTTGCTGGCGTAACGAGAAGCGACCACCCATGCGCCGTTTGTCACGGCGAGGTTCAGAGACACCTGAACATTCTTGAGCGTGGCCCAGCGCAGGATCTGCTCAATGGTCTCGGACATGGCCGCGATCATTGTTTGCAGCGAGAGGGGCCGCCCGTGCAGGAAATGGAGGAGCAGGGCAAAGATGTGTTCTGAGTCGGTCGATCCAGCGATGGTGGTATAATACTCATCGTGCAGGACCTCGCGTATCTGGCGCATCATCGCCGAGCGGAAATTTTCAACATAACCGTTGTGCATAAACAAAAACGGTCCGAAAGCGAAAGGCTGACAGTTGCTGTAGTCCACCGCCTGACCCGGGGTGGCGCTGCGCACGTTGGCGAAAATGCACTCGGAGGCGAGGTGCCGACTGAGCGCCGGTAGGTTTTGGTCGCTCCAGATCGGGCTCGGTGACTTATAGACACACGGCGTGTCATCCAGGGCGCGGTTGTACCACCCCACGCCGAAGCCATCGGCATTGACCACGCCAGAGGTCATCTCGACAGGCCGGTAACTTTGGATGACCAACGAGTGTTCCGGCTCGCTAATGACACACTCAAGCCGGGTCGCTTTGCCGAGATATGCAATCAGACGACACATATCGTAAGCATTCAGCTTTCAGCTATCAGCTTTCAGCAAAAACGAAGAAAGATCTCAAGGTCATACATTTTGTCTTCTATTGTCTTCTCTTGCTGACCGCTGAGAGCTGACGGCTGACTACTCTTCCTTCGATTACCACGGTGAAGTCTCGGGCTGCTTCAGCAGCATGCGCCGCAGCCGGTCAACCTCCTCTTTGATTTCCGCGTAACTGCGGCCAAAGAGGTCAATCTGGGCCAGGACAAAACCAAATTCGCTCACCGGCTTGACCCAGTCGCCTTCCGACACGTAGAGGGCCAACTGGGGGATGGCGCGGGCGCGCTCGAAGTCGAGCAGATTCTCCGCCCGGTCCGTGCCAAAGGTGACGAAGTTGCACTGCGCGCCCACCGTGCCATTTAAAGCGGGCGGCAGGGCCGGGTTACGGCCACAGGCCAGTGCAAGGCCGGCCTCATACACGCAGGCCTCCAGGCAATTGCGATAAAGGTGGTAAAAGCAGGTGGCCGCGCGGCCGTTGATCTCTGTCAGGGTCACCGTGTCCTCGTGACACCAGAACTCGATGTTAAAGAAGCCATTGTTCAAGCCAATGTTACGGATGGCCGCCGTTGCCTGTTGAGCCAGTTGCTCTTGAATGTGAACCGGCCGCTGTGAAGGCAAAGAGAAATTGTCGATCACCCGGGTGCTCGGATAGGTGTTGGTGTCGGTAATGGCCCACAGGTGGATCTGATTCTGGTACACCCAGCCCTCAACGGTCACCTGCTTCCCGTCAATAAATTCCTCGACCAGCATGATGTCGCGCACCGCCAGAGGATATTTTTGCAGGTCGATGTACTGACGGAAGAAGGGGTAGTACAACGGCGACCAGGAGTGATATTCGCGCCGGGCAACGGTAAGCGCGCGTCGCAGATCGTCCGGGCATTCAAGTTTGAACCCGAGAATACCCAAATTGAGCCAGGGAGGTTTCAGGTAACAGGGGTACTCGGTGACCGGCGGGTGGTCGTCGTCCAGGTCGATGGCTTGGCAGCGAATGGGCGCGGGCTCGTTGCGGCGCGAGTAGTATTTATGCAGGCATAAGAACACCGACTCCACACTGGGGCCAGGAAAACCGAACTCCTCACAGAGCGCGGCGGCGACGATGTCAGCCACATCACGCGAGTAGTAGATCGCGTCGATGTGATGCGTGCGGATGTATTGGCGGCAGCGCTCGAGGTAGTCCAAAATGTCGCACTCCGGCGAGGGAGTCCGTGCATTCAATTGGGCGTCGAGTAGATGGAACGTGTACCCGGGAATCTGGGTCAGCGCCTTGCGGTCTCGTGCGGACGGGCAGGTCACAAGCACATCCATAGTTTCCCCCTTGTTGCATGCCAGGGCGCGCCAGGGGATCTGTCACCGATAGCGCGGCGGGCTTCCTAGGCCGGCCATGTACAGTGTTATGAGGCTCCGCATTCTAGTGGCTGCGCATTTTGTGTCAACCATCGTGCGAGCTTGTGGGCGCGGTCCTTTGCCTTTCCGGTGAGGGTGGGTTATATCGGAGGGCAGCCAGTGTATCCCACCGCCAAGAGAGAAAGGAGACGAGCATGTTACTCTCCCTCGATATCAAACGGGCGCCCAATCCCAGAAAGCTGCGCATCTATCTGGCCGAGAAGGGTCTCGATCTACCAGTAAAGCAACTGGACCTCAGGGCTGGTGAGCAACGGACACCCGAGTTCCTGCAAAAGAACCCCTTTGCCGGGGTGCCGATCCTGGAGCTGGACGATGGCACCGTCATCGCCGAATCCCTCGCCATCATGGAATATCTGGAAGAGATCTACCCCAACCCTCCT
>JBGPOI010000166.1:0-9076 GCA_041487975.1 Binatia bacterium
CAGCAGATGGGTGGCGAACGAGTGCCGCAGGGTGTGGCAACTGACCCGCTGGCTCAGCCCGGCTTGGCGTGCTCCCTCTTTCACGGCCCGCTGCAAGACCGATTCATGCAGGTGATGCCGCCGTTGCATCCCGGAGCGCGGATCTGAGAAGATGGGGTCAAGAAGATGGGGTCAGGTCTTGCATTAACACAGCACGAAAAACAAAAAATAATAAAAAGTGAAAAATTTTAATGCAAAAAACAAGCCCTGACCCTCTTTTCCCCTCCTTTCTCTGTCAAGGTGTAGTGCTTCAGCATGGCACGCGCCGTCTCACCGCGTCAAGAGAAACACCGCTAGGAAAAGACAAATATCGGCGGCCTCCGTATCGCTACGGTAAGACGATAGGCCGTGCTCCAGTGTGCAGCTTGCTCCTGGGGTGACAAGGTGGTAGGACGCGGAGCAGGGGAGAAAGAACTGTGTCTGTCGCGAAAAGGAGGGTTACTATGAGTCGTACCTACAATGTCGTCGATTCCGATGGCCACGTGTTGGAACCGCCCGATTTCTGGCGCACGTACATCGATCCCCAGTACCGCGACCGGGCGCCAGAACTCTTTCTCGACAGCGATGGGAAAGAACGGCTGCGCGTGGAAGGGAAAGTCCTAGGGGGACCCACAGGGCTGGGCTTAGCCGGAGCCATCGGTGCCCGGCAGGGAGAAGCCTCGATTAAGATCAAATACACGGAAGGGAGGAAGGGCGGCTTTGATCCGCATGCGCGGATTCCCGATATGGAGCTCGATGGCATTGATGCCGCCTTTCTCTATCCGACGCTGGGGCTTTTCGCTGGCGCGGTGGAGGATCCGCAACTGGCCGCGGTCATGTGCCGCGCCTACAACCGTTGGCTTGCGGATTACTGCCGGCCTTATCCTGACCGCCTGTTTGGAGTAGCGATGTTACCCATGCAATCGGTGGAACTGGCCATTGCGGAGATGCGCTTTGCCCGCAAGAAACTGGGCATGCGGGGAGGCTTTCTGCGTCCGAACCGTTACAACGGCCGCATGCTCGACGATCCGGCCTACGATCGGTTTTGGGCCGAGGCCCAGGAACTGGACTTTGCCGTTGGCCTGCATGAAGGAACTGGTGGCATGCCGGCGGTCGGCGCGGATCGCTTTACGGGACCGGGCGCGAAACATATCGTGTCGCACACCATGGAGATGATGCTGGCCTGTCTGAGCCTCATCTGGGGTGGGGTCTGCGAGCGCTTCCCCCAGGTGCGCTTTGCCTTTCTAGAGTCAGGCGGCGGCTGGATTGCGCCGTGGTTAGATCGCATGGACCGGCACTTTGACGATAAGAGCCTCTTCAACGATTCCCCCTTGCGCCTGCGGCCCAGCGAGTATTTCCAGCGGCAATGCTGGATTTCCTTTGAACCGGTGGAGGGCAGCCTGGCGCATCTGGCCGAGTACCTGGGCCCGCACAAGATTCTGTGGGCCACCGACTATCCGCATGCTGACGGCTTCTTCCCCGGGGCGCCGGCAATGATCGCCGAGAAGCTCGCGGAGAGAGACAGGCATAAAGTGTTGGCTGAAAGCGCCATGCAGTTCTACAAGCTGAGCTAGGGAGCCTTTCCGTAAGAGAGGTGCCAATCTCTTGTGGTCTGATTTAGCTCTCACTGCCGCCACGGCCTGCTAGCATATGGTGGCGCGTAACCTTGGCTGAAAAATTCTTCTCCTATGGGGTTACGCCCTGAGGGCACACATTATGGACACAATTACCTAAAGTAAGGAGGGTACTATTATGCGACTGGGACGCACCGTTGATGCTGATGGACATATTCTGGAACCACCCGATCTCTGGCAGAAAAACCTGGAGAGCAAATTTAAGGACCGCGCCTTGGGCATTGCCCGCGACGAAGAAGGCATTGAGTCCTTCATCGTCGAAGGACATTTTTCCACTACCAGCCGTGGTTTGGGTATTGCCGCTGCCTTTGGCCAGCCTGGCGAAGTGGCCTTCTCCAACGACTTTGGCTACATGGACGGTCCCCCGGGTGCCTATGACCCGCACGCGCGAGTCAAGCTTTTGGATGAAGATGGGATTGACGCCGCCGTGCTCTATCCGACCATGGGCCTGCTGTGGGAAGGGGAGGTCAATGACCCGGAACTCGCCATGGCCTACTGTCGAGTCTACAACGACTGGATCACCGCTTTCTGCCGCCCTTATCCTGAGCGTCTCTATTCGGTGGCGCATATCTCACTGATGGACGTGGAGAGCGCCGTGACTGAGCTCAAACGGGCGGCCAAGTTAGGCGTCAAAGGGGTGATGCTCACCCCTTGGCCTACTATCGGCAAGGCCTATGGTGATACGTACTATGACCCCTTCTGGGCCGTGGCTCAGGACTTGGGCATTCCCGTGGGGTTGCATGTCATCGGGCGGCCGAATTTCCACGGTAGTCAGTGGTATCAACACCCCACCTTCAAGGGCTCACCCTTTTTCTACTTCTCGGTCACCCTCGGGTTTGATATCCAAGCCTCTTTTGTCAGTTTTTTCGAGGGCGGAACGTTAGAGCGCTTCCCCCACCTCAAAGTGCTGGCGCTAGAGGTAGGGGCAGGGTGGGTGCCGCATTTCATCGAGCGGATGGACAGCAAGTGGGAACACAGTGGATTCATGACGGGCTGCAAGCGGCCTCCCAGTGAATACTTCCGGCGACAGGTGTGGGTGGGAGCGGACGTGGACGAGAGCATGATTCCCGCCGCCAGCGAGCGCTGGGGATCGGACAAGTTCTTCTGGTCCAGCGACTTCCCGCACTTTGATGGGTTTCCGAGGGCGTTGCAGCAACTGAAGAAGAGCATTGCCAGCATGGCCCCGGCTGATCAGCAGAACATCATCGGCGACAACGCTGCTCGTGCCTACAATTTGTAGACGCTCGTTCGCAATCAGTCTTGAGCTTGCGGGCTCAGGCTGATTGCGGCTCTCATCTTTGCCGACCTCCTGTTGATCCTTTTGTCCCGCCTTTTCCCCCCTCCCGGTCTCCTGTAGCCTTAAGAGTGCTGGAGGTGATAAGAGGGACGAAGTTTTACAAAGTCTCCAACACTCGAAGGAGGATATGTCTATGGCTAGATTAGGAATCGTTGTTGCCAGACCTGGAGAAATGTCTTTTGCTGAAATGCAAGACTTGGCTCGCACCGCCGAGTCGGCTGGAGTCGAAGCGGTTTTCTCACCAGAATTTATGAACGACGCGCTCTCGAATTGTCACATCATGGCACAGGCGACGTCGAAGGTGAAAATTGGTACCTGGATCGCCAATATCTATTTGCGCCATCCCGCTCTGTGTGCACAGACAGCAGTCGCTATCGACGATATCTCAAAGGGTCGCTTGCTGCTCGGTCTCGGCGTGAGCCATCGGCCGCTGGTGGAAGGCATCTATAAAGAAAAAATGGATAAGCCGCGCGAATTCTTGCGCGAATACATCACGACCGTTCGCAACATCACGTCGGGGAAAGGCTATCCCGGAGCGCCGATGCAACCACGGGCAGCGACCTACAAAGTGCCGATTTATGTCGGTGCGCTCGCCCTGGGAACAGTAGAGTTGTGCGGCGAAATGGCGGATGGCGCCATGTTGTATCTGTGCCCCGTGAGCCGTATGCCGCGCGTGATGGCCGCGTTGGAGAAAGGCGCGGCCAAAGCCGGGCGTTCGGTTGCGCACGTGGACATCACGACTGGCCTTCCCTCCTGCATCAGCGACGATCAGAATGCTGCGCGAGCAACCGCCAAAAATAATCTTGCCTTTTATGGCGGTCTGCCCTTCTACAACAAGTTGTTCCAGAGCAGCGGTTTCGTCAAAGAAGCAGAAGCGTTGGCGAAGGGCGACGCCAACGGCGTCAGCGATCGCATGGCCGAAGCGGTGTCGCTGGTCGGTCCCCCGTCCCGCTGCCGCGAGCAACTCGCCGCCTTCCGTGAAGCCGGGATTCAACTGCCGATCATCGTGCCAGTGGCGATCCCTGGGCAGCAGACCTACGTGCAGGCCGTGCGCAAGGCGATCGAGACGTTTGCATGAACAGTAATGAGGACTGAGCTATGAGGACTGAGTACAAGAATTGAGTCATTGAGTCATTGTTTTTACTCAGTCCTCAGTCCTCATCACTCATTACTGCTTTGGAAGTTCCCACCGTTCGCCAATCGCCATCACATGGATCGGGTCGAAACGGCCGCCGGTCGCCGTAACGACTCGTTGCAACTCTCGCGGTGGTTCATCGATCGGCTCGTCCGTCAGCCTGAACGTGCCCCAGTGACACGGCAGCATCCAGTGGGCACCCAAATCAAGGAACGCTTGATACGCCTCGGCTGGGTTCATGTGTGAGTAGTGCATAATCCATCGCGGTTCATAGGCGCCGATGGGCAGCATCGCCACGTCGATCGGCCCAAACCGCTTGCCTATTTCCGTAAAGCCGCGAAAATAGCCGGTGTCGCCAGCGAAGAAATAAGTGTGCTCACCCGAAGTGATCACCCAGGCGCACCACAAGGTCGAGTTCTGACGTTGGTCGAGACGCTGTGACCAATGCTGAGAGGGGACGCAAGTCACCTGCCAGCGCCCGTGCCGCGCGCTTTGCCACCAGTCGAGTTCGACTACTGCCTGCCGTCCTCTCTGGCGAAACCAGTCGCCGAGCCCCATGGGCACGAACCAGGTGAGCGAAGCCGGCAGAGTTTCCACCGTATAGGCGTCGAGGTGATCGTAGTGGTTATGTGAGATGACCGCGAAAGCCGAGCCGGGAATAGACGAGATCGGTACCCCTGGTGGGTAGTAACGTTTGGGCAGCAGTGCGCGGGTGCCGAAGTGTGGATCGGTGAGAAAGACGTCTTCCTCATCGTGAATAGCGAAGGTCGAGTGCCCGACCCAGGTCACGGACGCCGAGTGTTCGGGTATGGCCAAGGAAGCGCCGTCGTTCTCGACTCGTGAGACTTCCGGCGGATCACGCCACTCGCCTGTGTAGGCGCTGCGTGACACCAACCAGCGGAACAGATCGGTGAAGTGCCGGTCGAATGGCCGCCAGGGAGTGAACCAGGCGCCAGGTTGTCCATGCGACGCGAACAGTGAGTCTGGATCGGCGGATGACTCGGGCGTGCGGTCGGGAGGAACCGAGCAGGCGGCGATCAACAGACAGCAGACAACGAAGATTTGCCAGCGGGCGAACATCGATAGAGAAATCATGGACAGGGGAAACGGAGAATGGGAGAGGGGGAGAAACGGAGAAAAAAAGAAGGAAAGCTTTCTAATAATCCCCGGTTCACCGGTTCTCCGATTCACCGATTCCGCCTTTAGGCTTTGTAAAGGTCCGCCACGAATTCCCCATACCCATTGTACAGCACCGTCTGCCGGCGGTCGCCGGTGCCGATCAGCCGCTCGCTTTCCTGCGACCAGCGCGGATGCGGCACCGCCGGGTTGACGTTGGCCCAGAACTCATATTCGCGCGGGACCAGGGTGGACCAAAAAGTTGACGGTTGCTGGTCGGTGAACTCGATGCGGACGATCGACTTAATGCTCTTGTAGCCGTACTTCCAGGGTACGACCAGCCGCAGCGGGGCGCCATGTTGCTTCGACAACTCGTGTCCGTAGATACCAGTCACAAACAGTGCCAGGTCATTGGTCGCCTCGGCCATCGTCAAGCCCTCGAAATAGGGCCAGGGATAAGTGTCATCGTTCATTCCCACAGCCTGCTCGGGATTGTTGAAGGTGACCATGCGCAGGTACTTCGCCGACGGCGAAGGTTCCACCAGGTTGATGAACGCCTTGATGGGAAACCCAGTCCACGGCACCGCCATTGCCCAGGCTTCGACGCAGCGGTGGCGGTAGAGCCGTTCTTCCAGTGGCATGCGGCGGACCAAGTCGTCAATGTCAAACGTCTGTGGCTTCTTGACCAACCCTTTGACCTCGATCTGCCACGGCCGGGTTTGGAAGGGATCGACGAGGCGACTCACCTGTTGTTTATTCGGACTGAACTCGTAGAAGTTATTATAGCGCGCCGCCACCGGTTCATCGGTCAGCGGGCGGTCGAGAGTGAAACGCTCGCTGCGTTTGGCGGGATACAACTTGGCGGTGGCGCTCGGTTGCGGCAGCCCGATAGGCGGGGGTGGCGCCTCCGTGGCGGACTGGCTTTGCGCTTTGTGCTCACAGCCGGCGAGCACGGCGAACGCACTGAGGCTGGTGAAGCCCAGAGTCTGTAAGAACTTCCGCCGGTTGAGGTAGACATCTTCCAGTGTAGCTAGATGCTCGGGGATCTCCCACCCGCGCCTGATACGAATCAACATACACGCTCCTCTCGACTCGATGATATGAGCTTTGATGCTATATTCAACCGGCTCGTGTCATGGGATAGTTCCCTAGCATTCAGCGCACGACAAACCCACTGCCAAAGAGAAAGCCATCCTGGGAAAAGTGCCCATGGGGAAAGAATAACCCGGTGCGCACCCCGCGTGTGCCTGGGAAGAAATGCGAATGAGGCACAAAGCGACCAAAGCCAAAGCCATAGGCGTAGCCACAGCCATAAGGGGAGTATGGCATGTAGGGGCCGATAAAGCCGTAGCACGGCGGAGTGTAGTAATTAGGAGAGACGTAGCGAATGATCATCGGCGCGGGCTGTTGAATGATAATACGCGTGGGTGGTGGTGGAGGCATGGCGGTCAGCACCGTGCGCGCCAGTTCGCCGGCCAGAGCAACTTGGCGCTCGGCCGTCTGCAAGCCGAGTTCGAGCCCGCGTTCATACCTGCTTATCGGTTCTGCTTCCGGGCTTGGCGGGGCGAGAGACGCCGTTCCTTCTGGCACGCTTTTGCCGGCCAGTTTCGAGGTAAACTTTTCCGCCGCCGCTCGTTGGACCTCGGGCACGTCGTCTTGATCGTTGCTCAGGTTCAGGACTCCGTGCTCTCCTTTCCAGGCATAAACCGTCGCGTGTGCTGGAACTGACGAGAGAAACAGTATCAGCCCGATGGATAATGCAGTCGGCAGCCGCCAAAGATTCCCACTGCTCATACTCAGTGTCTCCCGAACTCATGGTAAGCCAAAGGCAAGCGGAGTCAACCTGCCGGGCTTTTGGGAGTGGTGCAGTTTCGCAGAAGGTTGTTGGGGCAACCCCCTGTGGTTCTTCGTAGGGGCGCACAGCTGTGCGCCCCTACACGCTCCGGCCCGAATCGCTACGAGAAAGGGTTCGAGAAGAGGCGCGAAAAATATTTCAGGCAGTGTGGACCCCGGATGTCGCACCTAAGAAGGTCCGTGCATACGGAAAGTATTGTCGTTTTCGTTTGTGGGAGGTTGATTTCTTGTAGGGGCTTGATTCATCAAGCCCTTCTTCAGGAGAAGTAAGAAGCGTGAAGAGTGAGTCTCGACTTAGAGAGAAGCCGAAGAAAGCCGTCAAGCATCCCCCTCAGGTCCCCCTGTGGCTCCGGCGGCTGGACTTGGTGAAAGCCGAGATGAAGACCGTGCGGTTTCCCCGCACAGCTCAGGAAGGGTTTCGGCAATGTGCAGAGCTATCGGAAACGGCGCTGCGCTGGTTTGTGGACTCGATACGACAGGATCATCCTGGAGCGAGTGAAGAAGAGATCGAGAAGGAACGACGGCTATTACTGGCCCGCTTCTCCGCCGCCGAAGCGCGGCGCATGACCAAATGGAAAAAAGAGCGTGACCGTTATTTTAGAGGGTAGCATCGCGGCGCTGCTGCAGCGCGTCACTATCTGTTTTCGACGCGAGCGAGTGCCCTATGTGTTGATCGGCGCTTGGGCTTTAGCAGCGTGGGGCAGGCCGAGGGCAACAGCAGACTTGGATTTCCTGGTGTTGGTGAACAAGGAAGACTTAGACCGCCTGAGTGGTCGGATGACCCAAGCAGGCATGGAACTCGACGAAACCTGGTTAGAGTGGAACCCCATGCTCAGAGGCTTCCAGCTTCGTTTTCACAGCCAAGGAATCATGGTCGATCTTCTCCGCCCCCGCGATGCACACGACCGGCAAATCTTCCAACGGAAGCGGAAGAAGCGCATGGATGGGCGATACTACTGGGTTGTGTCTTTAGAGGACTTCATCCTGCAAAAGCTCAAAGTAGGACGGCCCAGGGATTTCGAGGACGCTGTTTCCGTAGTGGACAGGCTCCGGAGCAGACTGGATCGCGAGTACCTTGCGCACTGGGCCAGGCAGCTTGGGGTGACAGAAGAGCTCGATTACTTGCTCTCTTTGTAGGGTCGAACCCTCCTTCCCTTACGATCCTTATCTGTACTCTCTCCCGACACAAGAAGGATTCCTTCTCCTTTCTGAGGAGAGGGCTAGGGTGAGGAACTGCTTTCTTTGCTGCCATAGGGGGAGCACGGCATATAAGGGCCGATAAAGCCGTAGAAAAGGGGCGCGTAGGAATCAGGGGAGACGTAGCGAATAATCATCGGTGCGGGCTGTTGAATGATAATACGCGTAGGTGGTGGTGGCATGGCGGTCAGTGGTTCTTCGTAGGGGCGCACAGCTGTGCGCCCCTACACGCTGTGGGCTTTTCTCCCGAGTTGCCGATAACACAGGTGGCAACAGGTGAGTACCTCCGCAGGCGCGAAAATGGAGGTGGTCGATGTCTCGCAATGACCAGGTCACCCGCCAATGGCTGCTGCTGCAGAAGCTGGAGAGTACACGAGGCGTGACACTGCAAGAGCTTGCTGATGCGCTGCCGGAAGATCTGTCCCGCCACCCGCGCACCATCCGGAGAGACCTGGAAGCCCTGGAGGTCCGCTTTCCCCTCGTGACTGAGCAGGGTGCCGGGCAAACCCGCTGGCGGCTCATGGATGGCTACCGCCAGGTTCCTCCGCTTGCCCTTTCTCCCACCGAACTGATGGCGCTGGTCTTCAGCCGCGATCTGCTCAAACCTCTGGACGGGACGGAAATCAAGGCCTCGCTCGATTCGGCGTTCAACAAGGCCGCCGCAGTATTGCCGCCGGAGGAGGCGACGTATGTCCGGCAAATGCAGGGGAATTTCTCTGTCGGTGTGGGGCCGCATAAAACCTACCGTCAGCATCGACACATGATCGAGCAACTCGCGCGTGCGATTGCGCGGACGCGCACCGTGCAGATGCGCTACTATTCGGC
>JBGPOI010000167.1:0-8990 GCA_041487975.1 Binatia bacterium
ACTCTAGTAAAGCCTTCATGCAGGAGGTCGGCAAAAATATTCACCAGCCGTTCCCCCAGCCCGTTGCCGCGTTGCGGCAGATAGCGCAGGGGAAATGGTAACAGCGCCCGGAAGAGGGCTTCGCTGTCCGCCGGCGTGAAGGCGAGGCAAACCCGCGTGTCCGGCACAGTGCATGCCCGTGCCACTGTGTCCACCAAAAAGCAGCGAAACAACTCAGTCGCCTCGGCCATCGAGAGCGGTGGACACAGCCGGGTCTTCACTTGACCGACGGCCGGGGCTTTAGCGACGATGACCAGAGCGTTGGGCATAAATAGCCGTCAGCTTTCAGCGATCGGCTTTCAGCAAGAAGGAGACGCCTCTCATCTCTCTGCTGTCACTGTGCTTAGATTCCACCGCGATCCGAAAATTTCTGGCCGATCCAGCTTTGCCCTCTACCCAAGGAGACCACATGGTCCCACTCCTCCTTCTCAAGCTGATTGCTGAGTGCCGATGGCTGAAAGCCAAACTTACAGACTCCATTTGGCCCCACATTTAGCACAGGCGTCAGAGGGCGCGTGCAGAGACTGCAAGCCGGTGCGGAACTCTTGATAGCGTTCGCCGTTCCAGATTTCGTCAAAGGGTCGGGCAAACAGATTACCCAGGACGATACTCTGATAATCGCTGGTGGCAAACGGCGCGATGCAACACGGCAGGATGTTGCCGTTCACCGTCACATAGGTCACCGTCCACGGTCGCTGGCAGGCGCGCCAGGGGGCGGGATCGGCTTGATCCTTGGCGAGACTGGTGCGTGGGTTGGTCGCGCCAGAGGCTTCCAACCGCACCCCAAGATCCTGGCTCAGGCGTTCACATTCGGCGATGACCTCTTCCGCGTATTTCTCGCTGAGGCCATACAGCGATTGATCCTCGCGCGCCAAGCCGATGGTGTGACCTGCGTCATAAAATACCAGCCGCTGCAGATAAACTTCACCGATACCCAGGCGGGCGGCCAACCGCACCAGGTCGGGCAACTCGGCGATATTCTCTTTCATGCCGGTGCACCACAAGGAAAGCTTGGGCAGCGCGCTCCCGAGAGCAGCCTTGGTCGCCACCATGCCACGCAGGTTCTCGACGATCTTGTCAAACGCCGGCGCGCCACGGATCTTGCGGTAAGTCTCCGGCGTCGCCGCATCGAGCGACACCCGCAGTTCATCAAGCTGCGCTACGATCAAGTCACGTTGCCAGTCCGGCTTGAGCAAGGTTGCATTGGAATTGAACAGGACATGGCTGCCCCTGTGCTGCTTCAGGTATGAGATCATCTGCGGCAGTGCTTTATTGAGTAACGGCTCGCCGATACCGTGCAGCACCGCTCGCTCGATGCGCGGGAACTGGCCGACGATGGCCAGGAATTTGTCGTAGCTCAGGACCTCACGCGCCTCGAGATCCATGAACGTAATCGGGCAGGTCTGGCACAGGAGGTTACAGGTGTTCGTGACCTCGATGTACACGCACCGTGGATGTTCCGGCATGACGATCGGGCGAGGCTCCATAATCAGTCCAAGGTCCAAGGTCTAAGGTCTAAGGTCCAAAGTCGTTTTCCCCGCTTCCCCTTTTTCCCTTTTCCCCTCGCTTTGTGAAGCGCCCGCCGGGCGCTGAATTACGCTCAAGTACTACCCTTGAGACACACCGCGCAGGCCGCCTTGCTGTCACGCAACCGTGTCACTTGCTGACGCGCTTGCGGGCTCAAGGCTTCGTTCAGGCTATTTCCCAACAGCGCGTCTGGATCTTTCACCAGCACTGGACAGGCGAAATACTTACCTTCGGAGTAAGCGACGCCTTTGTCGCACATCAGGGCGATGTCCAGCGGGCCATCGTCGGGGGAGGATGTGACCGCCGGCTGGAGCCCATTGTCAGTTGCCGCGCCGAGATCATAAAGGAGAATGCGGACCAATTCCGCGCCGTTTTCCTCGGCGAACTGCTCAATCTCAACGAGATGATCCTGGTTGCTCTCCATCGGCGTCACCGCGATGGCTACCGGCACCTCGCGCGCGCGCAGTTCCTCGATCGCGCGCAGCACGCGTTGGTGCAACCCCTGGCCCATCACCGAATCGTTTAGCTCCGGGCTCGGGCCTTCGAGCGAAATCTGCACTTTCTTAAGGTGGGCAAATCCGGCCAGGTGCTGAGCCTCGCCGGCGTGGATGCGGGTGCCGTTGGTATGGAGTTGGAAGGAGTAGCCCTGTCGGTTTACCTGGTCGAGCAGAGAATAGAGCTGCGGGTGCAAGGTGGGCTCGCCACCAGTGAACAACAGGTGTGGCGCCGCCTCCAGACTTTCCAGCTCTGCGAAAATGTTCATCAGTTCTTGCGCAATCAAACGGTACGGATTTTTGCGCAAGGGCGAGGAGGCGTACAGACAGTGAGTGCAGGCGAGATTGCAGACTTCTGGTGCAACCGGAAAGACCCAGAGGTCTTTGAGCGCCTCGCGCGCATTCGTGAGTGAGAGCTCCGGTCGGGACCGGGGCATGGTGAGGGCTTCCTCTTTGTAGGCTCGGGCGATGATGACGTAGGCGTTAGGGTTTCTTGTTCGCCTATTCGGTTCACGGCTGAGGATTTCGACTTTGGTGAATTCCGCACCAATGTAGCGAGTCAGAAAACCCTTCTCTGACATGGCGCCGGCGATTCAGGTAAACCAGTCCTCCTGGTTGTCACGCTCGGCCTGGGTGGGCTCGGTGCGCAGGACGATCTCGGCGTTTACCGTGCGGCCGCCAGGCTTCAGCACCCGACGGATCTCAGCGAAGATCGCGTCCTTATCGGCAGACAAGTTGAAGATGCCGTTGCTTACCACGCAGTCCACCGAGTTGTTGGTCAGAGGCAGGCGCTCGGCTGGGGCATGGAAGAACGTCACGTTGGTGTGGCCAAGCTGTTGCAGATTCGCCCGCGCCCGGTCAAGCATGGGACTGGCACAGTCCACGCCGATCACCTGGCCTTGCGGACCGACATGTTCGGCCAGGAGTAGCGTATCGAGACCACCGCCGCAGCCGAGTTCAAGAATAGTCTCTCCAGGCTTGGCCTCGGAAAGCGCGACAAGGGAGGCGGAGACACCGGTGAAAGCTTCGCTGAGTGCCGGGGGGAGAGCCCTCAATAGGGGTGCAGGGTATCCCAAGTCGCGGGCGTACTCCGCACCGACCCGGAATTTATAGCGTGCCCGTGGTGCTTGGGCGACTTCCGCGTACTTCTCGGCTACGAGCTGACGGATTTCTCCTGGAGTCATTTCAGCGATCTTCTTGCCGTTGCCCATAGGTCCTTCTTCCAGTTCCGGCCGATCTGCTTAGATGCCGCTTACGCCCTCATGATTTCCTTATTACTCTTCATTGTCACTCCTTCGCAATTCCCCACGGAGGGCGCGATTGACACATCCTTGAGCCCTGAGTATCGTGCCGCCGGTTAGGAGCACTATGGGGGCAGCAGACGAGATCGTCACGATCGTGGACGAGCACAACACCGTCATCGGTGCCGCGTCACGTAGGGAGATGCGCACCAAGAATCTCCCGCACCGCAGCACCTACATCCTGGTGTTCAACTCACACGGGGCACTGTACGTGCAGAAGCGCACCCTGACCAAGGATGTCTTCCCTGGCTACTATGACCCGGCTGCCGGTGGAGTCGTGCTGGCGGGCGAAAGCTACGAACAAGGGGCAGTGCGCGAGTTGGAAGAAGAAATGGGCATCCGTGACGTACCGCTTGCTTGGCTATTTGACTTCTACTTTACCGACGAGCGTATCCGTGTTTGGGGTGGGGCTTTTTTCTGTGTATACGACGGCAAGATGGTCTTGCAGGAGGAAGAGGTCGAAGATGTGGTTCTCATAACGATTGATGAGATTCTGCGCCGGGCAGAGACGGAACCATTCACACCGGATGGACTGTACGTGCTACGGCGGTACCTTGAGCAACGAGATCGGCTATGAAATTCGGACTCCTCTTTCAGTTGCAAGACCCACCTCATGGTGACAACCTGCCTCGGCTTTATGACGAAGTGTTCGCGGAAGCCGAGCTTGCCGAGCAGATGGGCTTCGAGGCCTTTTTTCTCCCCGAGCATCACCAAATGCCGGATGGCTATCTGCCCGCGCCACTCACGTTTGCCGCCGCATTGGCCGCGCGGACCAAGCAGGCTGAGATCGGCACCGGCATCATGCAGTTGCCGCTTTATCATCCTTTGCAGGTGGCCGAAGAAGTAGCGGTGATCGATAACATCTGCAAAGGCCGCTTTATTCTCGGCGCTGGTCTGGGGTTGGTGCAGAAGGAATTCGCCGCCTTCGAGATCCCCCTCACCGAGGCCGCCTCACGCTTCACCGAAGCGGTTGAGATTCTCAAACATGCCTGGACCGGCAAGCCTTTCTCACACAACGGGCGTCACTTTCAGTTCACCGATGTGACCATCACCCCGCGTCCAGTGCGCCAGCCGCGCCCGCCGATCTGGGTCGGCGCTATGTCTGAGATCACGCTCAAGCGCGCCGGCCGCATTGGCGACGGCTGGATCACCGATCCTCTGCATAACCTCGAGGTGATGAAAGCCTGGAGCGAGATTTACCGCACGGCGGCGGCAAAGGCGGGAAATCCCCGGGTCGAGATCGCCTTGCTGCGCGACGCCTGGGTGGGCGAGAGCCGCGCGGAAGTCGAGCGCATGTGGTGGCCCCACATTCAAGCCTACCATCTGTTCTACCTGCACCTGGGGTTCTTCTCCTCTGGTCGTTTCAACGCGCAGTGGGAGCCGTGGGTGAGAGAGGTGAAATCCGATAGCGAATGGACGTTCACGCGCGTGGCGCCCAACCGGCTGATTTGCGGCAATCCGGATGAGGTCGTCGCCGAGATCAAACGCTATGAGCAAGCGATCGGCTGCCAGTACATGATCCTCATGCTGCGTCATCCCACCGGTCCGAGTCACCAAGAGACGATGAAATGTATTGAATTGTTCGGCAGAGAGGTGTTGCCACGCTGTAGATAAGAACAAGACGTTTAGCTTGCCTTGTCTCCATTTTTCTCTACGAAGACCTTGGCGACTCGCTCGCGGGATACACGTGATGTCACTCTCGTTTTTTTCAGGAGACCTTCGCCGCCTGGATCAAGCCGATCAACAACGGCTTGCAGCCGTGCTCGACGAACTGTTGCCTCCCTCCAGGGAATCCTTGCTTTGCTGTCTGCAAGCTGCGGCAGCTTTCGACGAGAGACCGCTGCCGGGAGTGATTTCCCTCCTCGGTCCGGTTCTCCGCCGGTTGCCGTTCGCGAGTCGCGCGTCTGTGCTCGAACGAGTTGCCCAACTGTCCTACTCTTTTCCTGCTGGCGTAGTGCCTTTGTTGCGCTCTCTTGGGCAAGTATACGATGAAGCTGGAGAAGAGCGGACCCACGCGTGGATCGCTGCTGGCGAACACGTTGCGCGGCGGAATCCTGAAGCAGGGATTGCCTTTTTTACCCTTACGTCGCGCACCAGTCTCCTCACCTTGCGAGGAGCATCTCCGGCGGTGTACCTCAGCGATATCCAGGGCGTTCTGCTTAAATACCTGCACATGCTGAGTGGCTCCGCCATCGGCCTCTCTGAGACAGAGACCCTGTCTTTTCCTCCTCCTTTGGCGGGTGGGGAAGGGGAACTGATTCTCTTACCCGCTTGTATCGAGCAGTTTCCTACCTACGAGGAGAATTTTCGCCTGTATCGGGTGCTTGTTGCCCATCAGGTAGGCCGTGGTGAGTTCGAGACGTATACCTGCTCTCCGTCTCGCCTCTGGCCAGTGCTGCGCCCCTTGCTCCGAGCGCTCACCGGACGAGAGGTCGATCCACCAGTTGACCTCTCATCGTATTTTCATCTCTTCCCGCAGCCCGAGCTCATCGAAGCGCTTTTTCTGCGCATTGAAGGGAAGCGCATTGCTGCGCGACTCGGTGCAATGTACCCCGGGCTTCAACCAGACCTCGGTTGGGCTGAGACGCTGACGGATTTTTTACCTGTTGAGATCTCTGCTGTACTCTCCCATTTGTCAGACTCGGCATGGTCGCAACTCAACCGCACGGGCACGGTGTCGGACTCACTCCTGTGGGCCTCGCAGTTGTACACTCGATTTTTCTCCCACGCGCCTCGCTCCGCTGCTGTCATTTCGTCTCCTCTCCAACCGGAGGATGTGGCCACTCAGGCTGGCGACGCAATGGCGTTTTTGACTGGAGTGGACCTGGAAGAAGACAAAGGAGGCAAAGCGCTTTCAGCCGAGAAACAAGCCGCTCGTCGGCGTCGCACGCTGACCACGACAAACCTCCACTATTTATATGACGAGTGGGATTATGAAATTGAAGACTATCGTCCGCACTGGTGCGAGCTGCGGGAGGTACCGCTGCAAGGGGATGGAGGGAAATTCTTCGCTCGTACACTGACGACGTACGCGGATCTGATCCCGGACATTAAGCGCGAGTTTCAGCGACTACGCCCACGCATGTACCGACAAGTGAAGGGACTGGAAGATGGGGAAGAGATTGATCTGAACGCAGTGGTCAACGCTCGTGTCGATCGACAGCTCGGTCATTCTCCCTCAACGAAACTGTACATGGCTCGGGAACTGACCGAGCGTGATGTGGCGGTGCTGTTCTTGTTGGACCTGAGCGCCTCGACGGCTCAACGCCTCCTGCCTGCCGACGGTACGAGCCAGCCGCCAGTGAATGGGCAGAGAGACCTGCGAGTCATCGAGGTGCTCAAAGAGGCTCTCGTGCTGCTTTCGATAGCGTTGGAAGAGATCGGCGATGCCTACGCGATTTACGGCTTCTCCAGTAACGGCCGGCACGACGTGGAGGTCTATCCAGTCAAAACTTTTTCTGAGTCGCTTGCTGCCGAGGTTCAAGGACGTATTGGCGGGCTGACGCCTCGCGGCAGCACTCGGATGGGCACGGCCATACGCCATGCGACACGCAGACTCAAAGAGGTCACCAGTCGAGCCAAGTTGCTCGTGCTCCTCAGCGACGGTTATCCCGAAGACGCCGGGTATGGCAAGCCGGTCATCCCACCGATGTATGGTCTGCGAGATACGCTCATGGCGCTGCGCGAAGCGGAGCGTAGTGGAATTCGCTCATTTTGCTTGACGGTAGATAAAGAAGGACGTGATTACCTGGGAGAGATGTGTCCTGCGTCACGCTACCTCGTCATTGAGGATCTTCCGTCCTTGCCTACGGAACTTCCCAAGATTTACCAGCGGCACATTTGGGCACAGTGGGGGTAGCCGTCATCGCTCTCCTCAGGGCTGTCCTTTAAGGATTGCGACAGAGCATCTGCCACTAATGATAGCTAAGAGCCAAAAGCTTCTTGAGGTCTTATGAAAATCGGCTATCTCCTCGACACCCACGGCGGTCCCTACAACATGCCCGCGCCCACCAGCGGTCAGGTGACCGCCTTCATCGACCACCTGTGGCGCGAAGCCGAAGTGGCGGAACAGGTGGGGTTCGACTCGCTCGTCGTGCCTGAGCGTCACGTGCGTACCGAGTGCTTGTTTCCCTCGCCGCCGCTGCTGCTGGCCGGCCTGGCCACTCGCACCACGCGTATTCGCCTGGGCACGTACATCCTCATTCTGCCGCTCTACGACCCTGTGCACCTCGCCGAACAAATGGCGATGATCGATCTGATGTCCAAAGGCCGGCTGATCTGCGGCTTGGCCTCGGGCTATCACCCCGACTACCACAATGCCTTTGCGATCCCGATGAAGGGCGGGCGCAGGCGATTCGAAGAAGGACTGGAAGTGATGAAGCTGGCGTGGACGCAGGAGAGTTTTTCGTTTCATGGCCAGGTGTTTCACTACGACAACGTGCGCCTCACTCCCAAGCCGCTGCAGCAGCCGTACCCCGAGTTATGGCTGGGCGGCATGTTTCCCTACACGATTCAGCGGGCCGGGCGCAACGGCGACGCTTGGTGCAGCGATCCGTTTCCGCTGGAGAAAGAAACCTGGAAGAGCCAGGTGGCGCTCTATCGTGAAGCCGCGGCCAAAGCCGGCCGCAAGTCACTTGTGGTGCTGATGCGCGATGGTTGGGTGGCGCCGACTCGTGCCGAAGCCGAGCGCGTCTTCGGCGATATTTATGCGCAAGAACTGCTCTTCTACCACCGCTACGGCATTCTCACCCACCACCCCGACTTTCGCTCTGAGTCCGACTTCACCCTAGCCAACTGCTTCCGCCACGCCGTGGCCGGTTCACCGCAAGAGTGTATTGAGCAAATCGCCATGTACGGCCGCGATTACGACGTGGACTACGTGATCATGCGCTTCCGCCTGCCGGCCGGGCCGGAACGCGAGCGGGTGTTGGACTGTATCCAGCTATTCGGTGAGGAGGTGTTGCCACGGGTTCAGGAATAACCGCGGGGAACGTTCGCGAAACGGATAAAAAAAGGTGACCGCCTCTTTTCTGTGACACTTCCAACCTCTATTCCCCCGCACAGCCATTTGCATCGGGAATCAATCCCTGCGACCTCCCCCTTGGTCAACCGCGAGCGTAACGGCAAAAAGCACGCACCGTTCCCGCTGGCAGCACCGCACCGCTGCCCTCTCATACACTGCTTCCTCAAGCGACTCATCCCTGCATCCGATCCACCTGCCAATGCAGTCGTCTTTCTGCCAATCACTTTTGATTCTCAACTTTGCCTTGTAAGCCATTTGCAGCTTTCCTCCAAAAAGATGACACGGCTACTGTAGCATCGCCAGAAAGTATCCCTCAAACTCTACCGCATCCTGGTTCCAAGGTCCACGACGCCCGCTGCCAGCCCAACTCTCGGGGCGAAGAATCTAGAGAGCTCAGCAGGCCGGCCGGCACCTCGAGACACATCGCCGCGGCCCCCCACATCTTCGCGAACCATCATACCGAGAGGGTGTAATTTTGTCCTGATGTAGCGAGAAGCAGAGCAGAAACAGTAAAATTGGCCCTCCGCATGAACTATAGAGCGGTGTGTGGTGGCGAGCAGACACCACAGGAGGGCCGAGGGGAAAGCTAGCATAAACACCAAGGCG
>JBGPOI010000168.1:0-8985 GCA_041487975.1 Binatia bacterium
GAGACATATAGCGCGTCGCTCTTCCGAAGAGCCGCCCGGCGATTTATCACCGGGCGGTTTTGCTACGTCTTCACTCCCCGCGAAACACCGGCTTGCGTTTCTCCAGCATAGCCTTCACCCCTTCCTGAGCGTCGGCGCTTTTGCGGGCGCGGTTTACCATCTCGGCGAGATCTTGATAGTTGATCGTCTCACGCAACGAGATCGACCGCAGGATCGTCGCCTTCATCCCGGCGAGCGCGAGCGGGGCGTTGTCGGCGATGGTGCGGGCGAGCGTGAGGGTTGCCGCTTCGAGTTCGCTGGCGGAGACCAATTGATGGATCATGCCGATTTCGTAAGCTCGTTTGGCGTCGATGGGCTGACCCGTGAGTAGGATCTGCTTGGTAAACGCTGGGCCGATGATCTCCACCAGTTTCTGACCGAGCGGAAACGGCACGACCAAGCCGAGGCGGGCCAGCGGCATACCGAAGCGGGCTGCCTCTGAGGCCACGCGCAGGTCACAATGGAGTGCGAGTTCGCAGCCCCCAGCGAGGGCGTCGCCCTGCACCATGGCGATGGTCGGGTGACGCGAGCGTTCGATCTGTTGAAAAATTTTGGTGACGCCGGTCTCGGGGTCGCCACCGCCGGTCTGGCGTGAACTCAGTTCGCGCAGGTCCAAGCCGGAACAGAAGGCCTTGCCTGCGCCACGGATGACGACCACCCGCACCTCCGGGTTGGTTTCGAGCTGGTGAAAGCTATTGGTCAGCCCTTCGAGTATCGCCGTGTTCATCGCGTTACGCTTTTCCGGGCGGTTCATGGTGACAGTGGCGATGCCATCTTTGATGGTACAGAGAATTTCTTCAGCCACGAAGTGCCTCCTTGTTGAGATTATGCGTGCTCACATAAGCTTTTTCTCGGGCTCAGGTCAAGGCGAAGGAAGCGCGGACGCCAGTGCCACCTCGATCTGCTACGTGAGGATTTCTCAGATTGCGCGGAAGTATGGTACAGTTTGCTCCGAAAGGGAAGCGGATGGACATTGTCTCCAAGATGAAACGCCAACGCCCATGGGTGTTGCTTGCTACCGCGGTGGGCATTGCGGTGGTGATCGCGCTTGCGCGCGTCTCCTCTCCGGGCGAGTCCATGCCCTTGCCGCTTTCCTTGTTCTACTGGGCTCTGGCGATGGCAATAGCTGCGACGATTATTCAGATCGCCTATGGACGGGCTATTGGTATGGTTGTGGAACTTGAGAAAACCAACGCCTCTTTACTGGCCGAAACCACTGAGCGCAAGCAGGTAGAGGAATCGTTGCGGAAGAGTGAGGAACGCTACCGAAATCTCCTTGAAAATGCCAATGATGCAATCGTTACGTTCACTTTGGAAGGGACGGTGACCAGTGTGAACCGGGGGCTGGAGGCGATGCTAGGATGGTCACGGGAAGAGTTGATTGGACAACACTACCGCAAGTTTGTTACTCCGGCCTCTGCTGCATTAGGGGAAGAGCGTACTCGCCGCTTTCTGGCCGGAGAGCGAGTGAGTTCAATTTTTGAGGGAGAGCAAGTGCGCAAAGATGGTAGTGTCGTACCTGTGGAAGTTCGCACCCGTGCCATCCGCGACCGCGAGGGGAGACTCATCGGCTTCCAGGGCATCTACCGCGACATATCTCCCAGGAAAGCGCTAGAACAGCAGCGGGCTGATTTTCTCGCCATGCTTACCCACGATATCAGAAATCCCCTGAGCGTGATCTTGGGGTATACGGAGATGCTGCGTGAGAGAGCGAGGGAACAAGGTGACCACTGGGGGGAGGACCTCCTCGGCAGGATTGAAAGCAGCGCCTTGACTGTTCATTCTTTGGTCACCAATTATCTCGATCTCTCCAAGATCGAGGCCGGGCAACTGCATTTGGCGAAGCGGTCCCTGGCGATTAACGACATCCTGAGTCGAGTGGGGCGGCAATACGAGAGTGAGTCACGCCGTCGGCGTCTCACCCTAGAAATCCATTTGCAGGAAGAGTTACCATTCATCGAGGGAGACCCAGCGGCACTGGAGCGAGTGTTTGCCAATCTCCTGCATAACGGGCTCAAATTCACGCCTGAGCAGGGGCGGGTGGCGATCGCCTCGGCTCAACGAGACGGGGAGGTGATAGCTACAGTTAGCGATACTGGTCCTGGCATAGCAACCGCAGAGATCCCTATGCTTTTTGAAAAATACTGGCAAGCCGAGGACACCAAACAGCAGCAGGGAACCGGCTTGGGGCTTTACATTGTGAAGACGCTGGTCGAGGCACACGGTGGGAGGATCGAGGTCGAGAGCACGCCGGGTGTCAGGACCTGCTTCTCGGTGTTCTTGCCAGTGACTGCCCCTGCAGAACAGCGAGAAGGATAGCCGTCTCTACGGCTCTTCTTTTCTCTTCCCTTGCAGTCAAAAAGAGGCTGGAATTCGTTTCACTCATTCCAGCCTCCCTGCTATTCAGTAAACTTCCACGTGTTCTCTGCCGTGCCGCTGATCTTCCAGCGAGGAATGACGATATTCGGGTCCTTGGTCTCCTCGAACACCACCTCCATAGGCAACCCGATCGCTACTTCCTCCTCGTCGTTCAACAAGGTTCCGGCGACGCGGGTCAGCGTGCCGTCGGCTTCATGACAGTCGTCCAATTCGATCAGGCCGACCACATAGGGCACGGCCTCGATAAATGCGCTGAGAATCGGCTGAGTGATGACCACATAGCTGTGCAACACACCCTTGCCGGCGGTCTCGAACCAGGTGAGGTCCATCGAGGTGCACTTGCTACACGCCGGGAACGGGGGGAACCATTTGTGACCACAGGCTTTGCATTGTCTGACCAGATATTTGCGCTGTTGCGTTCCCATCCACCATTCGGCGGTGTCGAAGTCGGGCAGGATAGTGAGTTTGCTGAAGTCGATTGGTCCGGGCATGATAACCTCTTTTGTGATGTGTTCTGTATATGCGGTCGCCCTTCGACAAGTTCAGGGTGACCGGGCAGAGACGATGCTACGTCTCTACGATGTCGGCAACCGTTCGTGCTGAGCTTGTCGAAGCACGAACACCTCCTCAGGCCGAAATTCCGCGCAAAATCACCGAACTGGACGTGGCCTCGGTGCCCCAGCCTAGACAGGCGGCGATACGCGCGTTCTTCACCTGACGGCAGCCGGCCTTGCGGTCGTAGGTATGCTTCCCCTCGGCCCGACGCGGGCAGGCGTCGTCCACGCGGTGGCGTAATTGCCGCACGTTCTCGATCACCATGCTGATGCCGTGGGTGTAGCCTTCGGACAAATGACCACCGGAGAGATTCGACGGCAACTCGTGATCGATCTGCAAGCGTCCACCCTTGACGAAATCGGCGGCCTCGCCTTTGCCGCAGAAGCCGTAGGCTTCGAGCTGAATCAGCGTGGTGAAGGTGAAGGCGTCGTAACAAGAGATGAGGTTCACATCCTTCTGGCTGATCCCGGCCATGCCGAACAGCCGGTTACGGCCGTAATTGCCGGCGACATAGTGAATCTCCGGACGCGAGTAGTTCCACGAGGGGCTGGGTGCCATGGTGCGGCCGGTGCCGCCCATGATGAACACCGGCGGGTGACGGAGATCGTAGGCGCGCTCACGCGAGGTGATGATCATCGCTGCCGACACGTCGGTTTCCAGGCAGCAGTCGAGCAGACGGAACGGCTTGGACACCCAACGCGAACGCTGATGGTCCTCGATCGTGATCGGCGCGCGCATAATCGCTTTCGGATTGAGGCTGGCATGGTAGCGGTGGGCGACGGCAATCTCGGCAAAAGCCTTGGTGGTTGCGCCGGTATCGCGCAGATAGCGCATGGCGGACATGCCGAACCACTGTGCTGGAGTGGTCCAGCCCCAGTGCATGTAGAACTGCGCATCACCCTCGGCCCGTGTCGGTGGCACCGGCCCGCTCGGCGCCTGTCCGCCCATGCGCCGGCCGGAACGGCCGTTCATCGAGCGGAAGAGGACGATAGTCTTGCAGTAGCCGGCTTCCAACAGGCCGATGGCGTGTCCGACCAGGGCCTCGGTGCTCGAACCGCCGCCGAAGATGTCGAGCGAGTAGTTGAGACGGATGCCCAAGGATGTGGACACATGATTCGAACTCGTTGAGTCTCCGGCTTGATAACTCGTCATGCCGTCGATATCGCGCGGCTCCAGGCCGGCGTCGGCCATGGCTTTCTTTACTGCCTCACAGGCCATCGACAGGGTCGTACGGTTCGAGGGCCGCATATGCGGCGTCTCGCCCACGCCGACGATACAGTATTTGTCGGTGAGTGTTCCCATCTTTACCTCCTGTTATGACTGAGCTTTTCAGGTCCAGAATCGGCGAAACGGGGAATCGGGGAATGAAAAACTGTCTCCGTTTCGCCCACTCTCCGTTTCCCCGTTTCCTTTTCTTCACGCGGCCATTTGTTGCTTGATTTCTTGCACGAACTCGCGGGTGCGGCCCGAGTCCTGACGCTCGGGCGAGCCGAGGCCGACGACCACGCGGTCGAGCACCCCCTGGTACCGCTCTCGCAGCTTCGTGGCGACCTCGTCGTAAGTGCCGACGATGGCCAACTCCTCCAACATCTCGTCAGTGATCTCTGCGGACATGCTCCCCCAGTCACCTTTGGCGGCCTTGGCGCTCAACCGGTAACACGTTTCGCCCCAGCCGTGTGCATCAAGCACGCCTTTGTAGGTGCGGGTCGAAGCATAAAAGGAGATCTGCTGCTTTACCGGCCCCTTAGCTTTCTCGACCTCGTCACGGGTTGTGCCCATGGCCATGAACGTGCCGGTCATGAGCGTCACATCTTTCCGCTTGCGTCCGGCTTTGCTGAGGCCTTTGTCCAAGTTGGGCAGGACGGTCTCTTGAATGTATTTCGGCGAATGAAACCCATGGATATAAAACCCTTCGCATAGCTCACCGGCGAGTTGGGTGATGAGCGGGTTCAAGCCGGAGATGAAAATGGGAATCTTGGGGTGCTCGATCGGCCCAGGGTTGAAGAACGGGGTCATGAGTGTGAACTGGTAGAACTCGCCGATGTAGTCCAGCTTGGTGTTATTCTGCCAGCAATCCCAGATCGCCCGCAGCGACAGAATCACCTCGCGCAGCCGCTTGACCGGCGACACCCATTTGACGCTGAAACGACGCTCGTTGTGACCTTTGACTTGGGTGCCCAAGCCGAGAATGAAGCGGCCATTGGAGTTGGCTTGCAAGTCCCAACAGATATTGGCCAGCACCATCGGGCTGCGAGGAAACACAATCGCCACGCCGGTGCCGAGGCTGAGGCGTTGCGTCTCGCGCGCGGCGACAACCAGGGGAAAGAACGGATCGTGACTGGTCTCGGCGCTCCACAAACCATCGAACCCTAGCTCCTCGGCGCGGCGCGCGGTCTGCGCCGCGGCAGCAAACCCACTAGGGAAGAATGCGGTATCGACTTTCATTGGTCCTCCTTTTCAGGAGAGCAATCAGCGGTCAGCAATCAGCAGTCAGCCAAAAGGGGAGCTAGATTCTTCGCTTCGCTCAGAATGACACATAGCGCAGTAAGCTGATACGAAGTTTTTCTTGTTTTTCTGAGAGCTGAAAGCTGAGAGCTGATAGCTCTTTTAATATGATCTTGGCATTCCCAACACATGCTCGGCCACATAGTTGAGCACCATGTTGTTCGAGATCGGCGCGATCGAGAACAACCGGCACTCGCGGAACTTGCGCTCGATGTCATACTCTGAGGCAAACCCATAGCCGCCGTAGGTGTCAAGCGTGGCGTTGGCTGCGGCCCATGCTGCCTGGGCGCACAGCAGTTTGGCCATGTTCGCCTCCGGCCCGCAGGGCTCGTTGGCATCGAACATCTCAGCGGCACGGAAGCGCATCAAGTCCGCCGCCTCGGTCTGCGCGTAAGCCTGGGCGATGGGGAACTGAATGCCTTGATTCTGCGCGATCGGCCGGCCAAAGATCACCCGTTCCTTGCCGTACTTGACCGCTCTGGCGATAAACCAGCGAGCGTCGCCGATCGATTCCGATGCCACCAGGATGCGTTCGGCGTTGAGGCCGTCGAGGATATAATAAAACCCCCTGCCTTCTTCACCAATCAGGTTTTCCTTCGGCACTTTGAGATCGCGGAAGAAAAGCTGGTTGGTCTCGTGGTTGATCATGGCGTCGATCGGCCGCACTTCTAGTGAATCTCCCGCAGCGCGCAGATCCACCAGAAAGATACTCATGCCCATTGTCTTCTTCTCGCACTGCTCATAGGGAGTGGTGCGGGCGAGGAGCAGCATCATATCCGAGTGCTGCACGCGCGAGGTGAAGATCTTGCCGCCGTTGACGACGTAGAAATCTCCCTCCTTGCGAGCGAAGGTGCGGATGTGCGTGGTGTCGGAACCGGCGTCGGGTTCGGTGACGCCGAAGGCTTGCAGGCGTAACTCGCCGCCGGCGATCTTGGGCAAATAGCGGCGCTTCTGCTCTTCATTGCCGTGACGCAGCAGGGCGCCCATGATGTACATTTGCGCGTGGCAAGCCGCGGAGTTGCCGCCCGAGCGGTTGATCTCTTCCAGAATGACGCTCGCTTCTTTCATCGACAGGCCCGAGCCGCCGTACTGCTCGGGAATCAGTGCGGCGAGCCAGCCCGCCTGGGTTAATTCGTCGACGAACTGCTCGGGGTACTTGTGTTCGTGGTCGAGCTTGCGCCAATACTCGTCACTATACTTGCTACAGAACTTGCGGATCTCGGCGCGGATCTCCGGGCATTGTTCTTTACTGGGCATGGTTAGTACTCCTTATGAAAAAGGACTGAGCCACGAGGACTGAGGACTGAGTAGGATATAACAAAGACAAAAAAGTCTCTTTCTCAGTCCTCAGCACTCAGCACTCAGTCCTGTTCATGGCCAAAACAACCGCTTGGCGGCCTTCTCCAGTTCAGGACGAAAATCCGGATGAGCGATGGCTATCAGTTCCTCGGCGCGGCGGCGTTGGGTTTTGCCGAACAGTCGGGCGACGCCGTACTCGGTGACCACGTAATCGGTGAACTGACGCGGCGAAGTGACAAAACTCCCTTCCTCCATCAGCGGTACGATGCGTGAGATCTTACCATCCGACGTCGTTGCAGGGAGGACGATGATCGACCGGCCACCTTTCGCGTACACCGAAGCGATGGCGTACTCGGGCAGGCCGCCGGTGCCGGTGAACATCTGCGGTCCGAACGAGTCGGCCACCACTTGGCCGGTCAGGTCCACGCGCAAGGCATTGTTGATTGCCACCATGTTGTCGTGCGCCGCAATCGTGCGCAGGTGATTGACGTAGGCTACGCCGTACAGTTCGAAATTGGGGTTTTGGTGGACGAAGTCACGTTCCTCGCGGCTGAACGCCACCGCGGTCGCGACGGCCTTGCCAGGATGTAGCGTCTTGCGTGCGCCAGTGAAGATGCCCTGCCGCACCAACTCGACCCCGCCGCGCGGGATACGCTCGGTGTGCCAACCCAAGTCGTTGCGTTCGGCGAATACCCCGGCTTGGACAATTGCTTCGCTGGTGCTGCCGGCACCGACCTCGACGGTGTCACCATCACGGATCAACGGCGCGACGTGGGCGGCGATCTTCTTGACCTGCTCGCTCAGCTCCAACGCCGGAAACGGCGGGCGAAATTCTTCCGAGCCGGGCAACTCGACGAAGGAGTCGATCTCGCTCAGATGCACGAAGTTGTCTCCGCCGGTGCGGATGAAGCTGTGGTTGACTTCGGCGATCACTGTGCGTGAGTGATGAATCAACTCTTTCTTATCCCACACTCCGGCGCCGAAGCTGACGAAGCCGTTGTGGTCGGGTGGAGACACATCGAGCAGGACCACGTCTGGGGCTTGTATATCCGTGCGCCCTTCGTCCAGCGTCTTCGTCAGCAAGGCGCTCGGGCAGACACGGTGATCGCTGCGCTTTTGGTTGACCATCTGCCGGATTGGCTTGGGCAAGTAGGGGCTGGTGTACCAGGGCTCGATCATGAATGCTTGAGCGGCCTCAGGGTAATACCAGGGTAGGTCCGCAGCCGCGGCGCCGATGAGAATGGTTACACCGCTCAACTCATTGAGCCGGTTCGCCAGGGCCTCAGCAATCAGGAAAGGGTTGGAATAAACGGGGATCGCCACCCGATCTCCGGATTTCACCGTCTTGACCGCGGCGTCAGCGGTGGCGAGGCGTGCTTCGTATTCTTTTTGCCAGTTCATGGGATGTTCCTGGGTGTTTGTAGGGGCTTGATTTATCAAGCCCTACTACGGGTCGGATAAATCCGACCCCTACATTGTGAGGTGCGAATTGGCATCGATTACTCCCTCGTCAATAACAAATCCGGCCGGATCACCGCTTGACTGAGAGCCAAGGCGTTGACCGTGGCTTTGGACACCATGACCGCCGTGGGGTTCTTGTTGGCCAGGCTTTGGGCGAGTTCACGCACGGTCGTGGTCAGTTCTGCTTTTTTCACTACGCGGTTAACCAAGCCCAGGGGCAGCAACTCCTCGGCCTTGAAGTGACGACACGTGATAATGATGTCCTTCGCCAGAGAGGGGCCGATATGGGCAGCGAGCAAGGCAGTTGAAGCTGGACTCAACGGCACTCCTAAGTCAACCTCGGGGAACCAAAACTCCGCCCCTTCGACGGCGATGCGGAAGTCGCAGCCCAGGGCAAGGGACCAGCCACCGCCGATGGCATAGCCATTGATTGCCGCGATCGTCACCTGCTCCAGGTGCACGAGTACGTTCAAGACACGTCCGATGAGCCGTGCCCGTCGTTTGCCCATCGGCGCGAAAATGCGTTGGCGCTCCTCTCGGTCAGTGACGCCTTTAACCTGTGACAAGTCAGCGCCGGCAGAGAAGGTGTTGCCGGTGCCGGTGAAAATTAGGACTCGTACTTCTTTGTCATCCCGCACCTGATGCAGCAGGTTTTCCAGTTCTAGAACGATCTCCTCATTAAGAGGGTTGCGTTTTTCCGGCCGGTTAAACGTAAGAGTGGCGATCCGGTCGTCTTTCTCCAGGACA